>CADAHD010000206.1 GCA_902787595.1 uncultured Lachnospiraceae bacterium | reverse complement strand
ACAGGATATTTTTTTATAAAAACGAGCAGATAGATTGGGAGAATCTTTAAAGATGAGTGAGAATAAAAGAATTGTATGTTTTGGTGATTCATTAACCTGGGGATACGACCCGGAGAACAGGATACGCTTTAGCGCTGATATCCGCTGGCCGATGGTCATGCAGAAAATATTGGGCGATGAGTATACCGTGATCGAAGAGGGGCAGAACGGTCGTACTATAGCAACAGATGATCCTGCTGAAGGAGAGAAGAACGGACTTAAGTATATCGGCCCGTGTATGGAATCCCATACACCATTTGATTTCCTGATCATAATGCTGGGCATCAATGATTGTAAACGAAAATATGCATATTCATCCATGGACATTGCCGGCGAGATGCAGATACTTCTGGAAAAAGTGCAGGCGTATAATCGCTTCCGTTGTAAAGATGCATTCAAGGTATTGCTGGTTTCTCCGCCACCGGTATCCGAGGCGATCAGTGATTCGTGGCTGGGGGACAGCTTTGGTTATGAAAATGCAGTAAAAGTATCGAACGAGCTGGCAGACTGGTATAAGTCTTTAGCGGATATGTACGATTGTGAATATCTTGATGCGGCAGAGTATGTTAAAGCGAGCAAAGCAGACGGAGTTCACCTGGATGCAGAGGAGCAGAGAAAACTGGGGACGATTATAGCGGAGTGCATAAAGAGAAGATAGCCGTTGTTATTATCGGATCTGGAGGAATGATATGGAAGCTGTCGAAGGTAATATAGTAACATGGGTAGATAGGATCGCCTTAGGAGATATTAGATGAAACACATTATCACTGTTCAACATACACAGTCAATTCATCATACGAATGGAATGGTAGGTTCGTGGACGGATTGGGATTTAACAGAACTTGGAAAAATACAGGCAGATCATATTGGAAAGAAATTGAACGATGAACTTGCCGGTAAAAAGGTTGTTTTGTATTCTTCGAACCTTAAGCGTGCTATGCAGACAGCTGAAGAAATAGCTAAATATTTAGGCGTTGAACCGATTTTCAGGCATGAACTAAGGGAAAGAAATCTTGGAAAATGCTGCGGCAAGTCGGTTCAGTGGCTTCGTGAAAATATCGAGTGTCCGGAGAATACTGTCGATGACAGACTGTTTTCTGACGGAGAGAGTCGGAGAGATGCCTGGAATCGTCTGAAACCTTTTTACGAAGAAGTTATTAACAGTAAAGAAGAGAACATCATTATCGTGTCTCATGGTGATCTTTTGAGTATTTGGAATGCAATGTATATAGGGCTTCCGCTTGAATCATTTTATGAGGTTGATATCCATGGGCCTGCCGGAGGGGTATCACATATGATCATTGGCGATGATGGAAAACACCGGGTAAGGCATATTAATGATATGTCATATATTACAGGATAGTGAAGACGGGGTGAAGGGATGTTATATTTTGTAAGGCACGGCGAAACCGTATGGAATGTTGAAAACAAGATCTGTGGCGCTACGGACAGTCCGCTGACAGAGCTTGGTCACAGACAGGCTATCGAAACAGCAGAAAAGATCAGGGATATGGGGATCAAAGCTGACATGATACTGTATTCACCATTATCCAGAGCTAAAGATACGGCTATGCATATTTCTGAGATATGTGGTATCCCGATGAAAGAAGAGAAGAGGCTGTTTGAACAGAATTTTGGAAAGTATGAGTCCACGCCCCGTAATGGGGAAGAGTTTCGTGAGGCAAAGAAGCAGTTTCTGAACCGCTATGACGGTGGAGAGTCGATGTTTCAGCTGGCGCAGAGAATATATAATCTTCTTGATGAGCTTAAGGCTGACGGCAGTGACTATATACTTGTGGCACATAATGGGATAGCAAGGGTGGTGCAGTCGTATTTTTACGAGATGACCAATGATGAGTACGCATCCTTTGGTATCAGAAACTGTGAGATAAGGGAATACAGGTTTTAAAGTGGCGCAGAAACGAGAGGAGGTAACTATGTTTCGGGAACTGACAAGAAAAAAGCAGATGATACCGGAAGAAGAGTGTATCGAAATATTAAAGAACGAACCGAGGGGCGTGCTGTCGGTACTGGGAGATGATGATTATCCCTATGGGATGCCCCTGAACCATTTTTATTGTGAAAAGGACGGGAAGCTGTATTTTCATGGCGGAGTAACCGGTCACAGGGTTGACGCCATCAAACGGCATGACAAGGTATCCTTTTGTGTCTGTGACAGCGGCTTTCGAAAGGAAGGAGAATGGGCCCTGAATATCCGAAGCGTGATCGTTTTTGGAAGGATCGAGATCATTGAGGATACGGAAAAGATATTTGAGATATCACGCCTGCTGAGTTATAAGTTCACGAATGATGAGGAGTATATCGAACACGAGATCAAAAACGCCGGTCCGAGGACTTTTATGTTTGCGCTGGTACCGGAGCATATGACGGGTAAACTGGTGAAGGAAGCGTAGGATTAGCAGAGTGACGCACGATGAAATGAGAGGAGAGAGCAGCATCATGAAGAAAACGGTTTGCCTGAAAAGTGCCCTGGCTGTTTTATTGGCGGCGGGTACCCTCTGCGTCTGCGGTGGTGCGGGGACGGCTCCGGAGGCGGTGACGCGGGGCCGCTTTGAGGAAGAGCCCACTAAAGCTTCGGCAACAGGCCCGGCAGCACCTGTGGAGAAAGAAGGGCCGTCGCCGGCTGCCGGGGAAGCGAAGACCACGGATGACGGGAAGATCTTCCCCGGAGAGGTTGAGTCGGTTTCGATCCGCTATTACATCGGATACAACATCGCGACGGGTGATGCGATCAGCGATTCCATTCCCTGTTTTGAGATCGAGGTGAGCGGTGATGACCTGGATGCGCTGGCGGAAGGGATCGGTGAACTGACAAAAGTGGAGACAGATCCCAATTCGGAATACTTCGAGCATCTGCTCTATGACCATATGCGGGATTATTACGAATTGACGATCAACGGCGATTTTGTGATCGTGATCGGGGATGAATACGGAAATACGACAGAAGGTTATGATATCTTTGGAGTGCCGGAGGAATTTGGCGAGAACGTGGAGCGGCTCATCCGGGAGAACAATGAGCAGAATGTGTTCGAGACCCTGGGTGGAAAAACGATCAGCGTGACTGATCAGGACGGCAGGGTATGGGATGTTCAGGATGCCGAAGTGCTGGATAAGATACGCTCGGCGCCTTATTATGTCGTCAATCTTGATGACGATGAATTCAGGAATGAACAGGTTGCGTATGTGATCGACCTGCATAACGGGGAAAAGTTGGAGGTGCATTTTGCCAGCGTGCTCGGAAGACTTTGCCACGCGGATGATTCCTACGACTACGTATACATCGATGGACTGGAAGACTATCTTGATGAGGTCTTTCCGTAAAGACTTACGATCGCAGTATCTTCCTCATAGAGCCTCTGCAGTTGTGCGGAGGTTTTTTGTGCGCAAAAGATATCCAAGCAGATAAAGATTAGGTAAAATGGCTTGGGAGTTATCTTTCATAATGACCAATATATGATAATTATATTTATTTTTGAAGGCAGGGTCAAAAATATTCCGTTGAAGAAAAAAAGCACTGATAAACACGAAATATGGCAAAATCAGTGCTTTTCCGCAAGGTTTATGCAGGATAGTCCGGCTGATAAAAAGCAATAAAAAGCAATAAAAAGCAATAGAAAGCAAATAAAAGCAATGATCATTTTGCTTCATTGAATTGATATCCCAAACATAGTAAAATAAACATCGTAAGGTCTGTATTAAGCGTAATAAGCTTATGCATTATCGGACAGAATCGTCAAAAACAATAACTGTTTAAAATCACAGGAGGTAAGATATGCTGATCATAACTGATGTGGAGACACTTTACAGGATACCGGACAACGAGCTTAAGAAGCTTACGTCAAAAGACAGGATGGTGATCTTTTCAAGCAGCGGCGCGCAGATGCCCATGTCGAAGTTTCAGGCACTGGCAGCCATAAAAGCCGGGATGGAGATCATCGAAGCGCCGGCCGGTACAGGCAGTATGAGCGAAGCGGACAGACTGGTATATACGGGGTATCTGTATGGTGCTTATGCCGCAAAGGCAAAGGCGCAGGAGCCCGTTAAGATTTATTCCGCATTGTTTGATAAGATAGCAGGAGCCAAAGACCCCGGCATCATAAAGTCCATGGGAAAGATACAGATCTGCGGAGCCACGGAAAAGAAAGGCAGCAGGAAAACTGCCGCTGCAAAAAAGAGTTCTGCGTCTGCCACTGCCCCGGTGAAAGCAAACAAAGAAGCAAAGCCAGTCAATGCGGCTGCAGATAAAAAGGAAGCAAAGCCCGTCAGGGCTGCTGATAAAAAAGAAGCAAAACCCGTCAATGCGGCGGCGGATAAAAAAGGCTCCGCTGCATCCAAGAAGGCAGAAGCGAAGGCCAGTCCCCTGATCGAAAAAATGTGTTCATTGGGTCTGACAGATATGAAAGCAAAGCTTAGCAAGAATGAAGAGCATATAATTAAGGCTCTTAAAGACGCTACGGATGCGGAAATAGGATATAAATTCCAGCTCAAGATGTACTTTGGAGAGGCGGATTCGATCAAGATATGGGATAAGACAGCTAAAGCATTTGAACAGCTTAAGAAG
>CADAHD010000205.1 GCA_902787595.1 uncultured Lachnospiraceae bacterium | reverse complement strand
ATGCTATATATGGCTTCTTATGCAGAAAGAATACCCTCCAACAGATACTCACCCACCGAAACGGGACATACCTTATCCAACAGTTCTCCCAGCTCCGGTGATTCCACCGGAATAACGACCTTGGTTCCGGACTCACATTTTTCCAGGGCTTTTATAAGGAATGCGCTTACGAGACACTTGATCTTTTCCGGATCATCCCCGTATACATCAAGCAATTCAACCCTTACCGTTTTTGAAGGTGATACATGAGCCAGAAGCATCCCATTCGCCCTGTTCCACTCTCCCAGATAAAAGGAAAGCTCAGCATCAAAATACCCCTTGGGAAGCCCGCCTCTATTAAGATAACCCTGATAAACACTCTTCTTTAAGTATCTCTGAATTATGATATCATCCACACCCGATTTTACAAAAGACTGCGCGCCTTTAGCATATTTTCCAAGCATTTCCGCACCATCAATATCATCTATCTCAGCAGTAAATTCAGGCGTAGTGCCTGTTGTAAAATAAAATCCCCATTTTCCAAAGGTATTCCCCAAAACCTCCGAATAGCTGTTGAGCGCAGGTATATCTACAGTCACTGCAGACACGGAAAGATCCGTAAGCTGCGACATGAGCGTTCCTATCAGAAAATTGCATACTCCTTTTTGTCTGAATTTCTCGGCAACATTAAGCCACTTTATACGGATTATAACACTTCCCTGCGTGAGAGGATCGGCATCCATATAATAAACAATAACTCCCGCGCCATATGTTTTATCATTACTGCCACGTATAGCTCCGTAAGCATCGCATTTACCGGCTAAGATCTCCTCCACTATGTCCCAGGTCAAAAGAGGCGCGAAAATCTTCATGTTCTTAGCGGTTATAACACTTGAAAGCGGCGCTACCATCTGTTCAAATTCCTGTCTGGTATTCTTTGCATCCATAAGAATAGTCTTACCTCCGGCCGAGAAAACATCCATAGCCCTGGCAAGATAATACAAAAGATCTATCTTAGTGCAATAAAGCTCTTCTATTTTGCCTCTTTCAGAAAGATTGGCACTCTCAAGTTCATCCTGTATGATGGCGTCAAGTATCTCCAGACTATCGACCGCTTCTTCCAGATCGGCCCCCAATTCTTCCATATCGATATCTCCGGGTGCATTCTCCGGCTCTGCATTTCCGCTAAGGAAATCCCTTTCTTCTTCTGACATCTTTATCTTTCTCATCTGTTATTCCCCACCGCTCTCAGCACTATCTGCTTCAGGCAGTCTCTCCTTTCCGTTATCATCAAAGGTCATCATCATTATTAAAGAATCCGTCCTTTTTAAGCGTTTCAAACTCCTTCTGGGTTATAACCTCATCTTCTACCAGAGCCTGCCCCTCCTCAAGCGTATATGTATCTCCATTAGCTGTAAGTTTGGTTTTCAGATCTTCCAGCGCTGCCCTTTCTGCAATGTCACGCTTGCTTTCTCTCTTATACTTTTGGGCATCCACCTTAACGCCGGTCTCTTCTTCGGCCGCGAATCTCTCCTTTTTTAAATACATCTTATATTCTTCATCAACAGTGAAAAAGGATATTCTCCATTTCCATGACAGGTTTATGGGTCTGTGAACATAAGTCTTGCTGAATTTCTGCCTTAGCTTGGATATACCGGTATAGACGCCTACAAAAGGTAAAGCTATAGCTGTTCCAACAGCACGCGCTGCATTATATCCTACAAACCTTCCCACCGACCTGACCACTATCCCGGCTTTTTCCTTGGTGCTGATTATCGGTTCGATCTCTGTTTTGCTCACCACAGCCTTATGCTGCAAATATTTATCAAGAGTCTTATCGCTGATCATGTCATATTGATAGATCAGACTACGCTTAGAATTTTTTTCCTCCTGTTCTTCTTTATACCCCTCTTCAAATTCTTTATAACTCTCCCCCGCAGATTCATTATATTTATTCTCCATAGCCTGCGCTTCACTCAATATCTTTTTTACATCGGCCAGTCTTTCCTTGCCTCTGCTACTCCTGAATAAAGAGAAACGCATAAAACAATATGCCTTACATGCATTGATCAGCTCGTGTAACTTAATTCTGACCTTTTTCTCCAGATTCACGCCCACTGCCTTCTTATATTCACTAAGCGCTGTTTTGACCGCCTCCATTTTAGCACTGTCGGCTTCGTCTTTTTCTTTATACTTATCTGCCATTGACAACAGCTTGGTCTCAAGCTCTTCTTTCGTCATTTCTTCGGGAGCGGGCTCGATATCTTTCTCCTTATTGATATCAACTGCAGGGATCCCCGCTTTCATCTTCTGTTTTACTTCTTTGACCGTATCCTGTTTTACGGCAGACTGACTAAGCTCTTCATTCTGCTTGAGCTCTACCCTGAGAGGTTCCGCTTTTTTAAAGTCTTCCTTTTGTTTTACTTCCTGTACAAAGGTATTCTTCTGTAATTGCAGAGAATCATTATTCATGCCTTCCATGGTACGTACCTCCTTTTACGAAACTAACTGATCCTTATCCGAATTGATGATCTCCGAAGCGCTTCCAAGATGCGTAAACGTTATGGACATCGCGCAGCCTATACTGGTAAGTGATATTCCTCCCAGTACAAAAGGAACTATAAGTCCTGCCACCAGCGGCAATAAATACAGCCATACGGGGATCAGTACCTTTCTGTCATCAAAGGGACGGTATCCCAGTATAAGGAAAAAGCCCGTAAATACATACAGGGCCATCACAAGATACATCAGCCAAAAAAGATTGCCGTAATGATAGACATTGTTTATATCCACCGAAAATAAAAAGCCCGTAAAGATATTGATCAGGATCAACGCCTCCATGATGAGCCCGGGTACAAATACCAGCTTATGTTTTTCCCATATCCTGCTGTATTTGCTCTGGAACCTGACAATGCAATAATGAAACCATACCATGCCCAAAAGCACCATGGCCATGTAGAAAACACTTACTCCGCCCATGTTGATATATCGCGCCCCGGTAAAGCTCTTTCCGTCGGCCAGGTAAGTTGCGATATCCGACAAAGCAACTACCATATTGATGAATAACAAAATAATGAAAAGCTTATCATCATCCCGGCCACGCTTTCGCATGATACCTGTAGCAAAAAACACCCCGCCCAAAAGGAATACAGTAGATCCATCCAGGATCAGTGTTGCCATATTTTCAGCGTATTGTTCAAAAAACATAAGCTCTCCTTTATATCTCTTTTAAACCGCAGCCGCCGCCCTCAAGCACGCCATCCGGCTTCTGTATATATTTATCGCAGGCGATAACCGATCTGCTGCAAAATTTACAGTCTGCGCAGACCATATTCGCGTTATCATAAAGATCAAGCACCAGATCATCCGTAAAGCGGTCTTCAGGATCCGTAGCAAGCTTTGCAAAAGGCAGTTCAAAGCTTAATGCCTCTTCTGCAAGCTTTGCGTCAGGAAAGATCTTATCAAACATCTTACGTACCGCTTTGTTTCCGACCCAGAAACTTAAGCGTATATCTGAAGAAAACTTGTTCATCGCATTGAATGCGCTTAAATTAAACAAACGGAGCAGGTCTTTATCTCCTGCCGCCGAATCGGCGCCTGTATTATAAAGAAAATAATTCTGTACAACTCCCTGCGACTCTTTTGCGAACAAAAGACAGGATACTATCCCGCCATTCTTTATTCCGAAAACACTCAGATCTTCATCTAAAGCCGCTGCGGAGAATTCTTCGATCAACGACTTCCTGATCAGTTTATCCGCAAAACTCTTAACCAGCTTTCGGTCAGTCTCCTTTAAGGACAAAAAAACGGTATCCTTACTGTTGCCGGAATATTTGGGATTCTGTATATATCTGTTTCCTTCGATATCAACTATCTCCACCTCACAGAAGACGCCTTCGCTCAGCAGTTCAAAACCGTTTTTTTCAAGCACACGCCTTATCGCTCCGGCATTTCCCACCTTGGCTGATATATTAGCCACAAAGCGGTTATCCGTCTCAAAGTCATGATCTCCGTATTCCGCGGCCATATCATAAAGCGCATATTCCAGCAATGCGCTGGCTATGCCATTGCCTTCATATTCGGGGCTTACGGCTATACTGAGTATCTCAGGCTCAAACTTTGCCGGATCCGCAACCAGTATCCCTGCAAGCCTGTTATCTGCTATGGCTGCATAACAGACATAAGCTTCAAATTCCCTGCTCATCGCCACCTGAGGAAGTATAAAAGCCGGATTTAACAATGCATCACGGTTAGTAATGGTTTCAAAACGTATACCCATTACGCAGCCTCCCTCTTAACGCCTTCATTACTGTCAGGTATGGATCTGAGATATATCTTCCAGCTCTTTTTATTTCCTTTATGTATCTGTGCCAGCTCATCTCTGTCTTCAGCATCGAGAGACATATCTATTATCTCAAACTTTGTTCCCGGCGCAACCAGGAGCTCCTGTTCGGTTTTGATAGCCGAAAGACTGCTCACATTTATTGCAGGTGTTCCCTTCTTAAGTACTATCATAAACTCTATACCTATACTGTTTGAAGTACCTGCATCAAAGAGCTTTTCAGCATGCGGCATCGACGTACTCATAAACCCTTTTTCGGTTACTATCATCTGCTCAAAATTGTCATACTTGTCCTGTAATATCTTTTTTATATCATTTTCCTTTAAT
>CADAHD010000204.1 GCA_902787595.1 uncultured Lachnospiraceae bacterium | reverse complement strand
TTCTCAAATTATATGATAAGATGTCACCCGCCCAGAAAAAGATAGCGGATTATATAAGCGAAAATGATGAGATGGCAGCTTTTATGACAGCGGCCAAGCTGGGAAAGGCTGCGGAAGTGAGCGAAGCTACCGTTGTGCGCTTTACCGCCATGCTGGGCTACGATAAATACAGCGAATTTCAGCAGGCTATGGTCGATGAGATACAGAGCCGGCTGGTATCGGATAAAAAGAGCACGACCAATAAGCTTAAGGCAGATCCTTCAGGCTTGATGAAAAAGGTACTTGTCCATGATGCGCAGAACATAGTTGACAGCATACATCTGGTGCCGGATGCCGTATTCGATATGGCTGTCGATCTGCTGGACAGCGCTGCGCATGTATATGTATTGGGTATACGTAATTGCGCGCCCCTGGCAGAGCTGCTTACTTATTATCTTAGCGTGATCAGACAGGATGTAAGAGCACTTACCAGCAACAATATAAGCGAGCTCTATGAACAGATGAACTGGATAGGCAAGGGCGATGTACTGCTTGCCATGAGCTTTCCGCGGTACTCATTGCGCACTCTAAAGGCTATGGACTTTGCAAATTCACAGGGCGCAAGGCTGATATCCATTACAGACAGCGAGTATTCGCCTATGAATATGTATTCGTCCTGTAATCTGTGGGCGAAGACTGATATGGTGACTCTTGCAGATTCGCTTGTAGCACCAATGAGCGTGATAAATGCGCTTATAGTGGCAATGTATCTGCGTAACGAAAAGAAGATAATAGAGAACACACAGCGTCTGGAGAATCTCTGGAAGGATTTCCAGACTTATGAAAAGGATGAGCTGGGCGATCCGGGAGAATGATATGTCAGCAAAGACCATAGCTGTAGCCGGCGGAGGAGCGGCAGGGATGATGGCGGCTATAGCCGCGGCAGAGGCAGGGGCAAAAGTCATCCTGATAGAAAAAAATGAGAAGACGGGAAAAAAGATATACATTACCGGAAAGGGGCGCTGTAATCTGACAAACTCCTGTCCGGATGAGGAATTCTTTTCACATGTTGTCAGCAATCCCAAGTTTTTATACAGTGCTGTTTATTCCTTTGACAGTTCGCAGGTCTGTGATTTCTTTGAATCGCAGGGGTGCAGGTTAAAAGAAGAACGCGGCGGGCGTTTTTTTCCTGTCAGCGATCATGCTTCCGATGTGATAAAAGCGCTTAATAAAAGAATGGATGAGCTTAAGGTCGACGTCAGGCTAAACAGCATGATCTCATCGATCAGGAAGGATGGGGCTTTTGAGATAAAGCTGGACGGAGGCAGTGTTGTCAGAGCGGATTCTTTGATCGTCGCCTGCGGCGGTAAAAGTTACCCGACTACCGGATCGGACGGAGGAATGTTTGGAATGCTCAAAGAGCTGGGGCACAGCATTAAGGAACCGCTTCCTGCCCTGGTGCCTTTTAACGTGCTGGAAGAAGATGAATGCCTGGCGGCGCAGGGACTTGCTCTTAAAAACGTTTCTATTGTTCTGAAAAGCGGAAAAAAGAAGCTTTATGAGGGTTTTGGAGAGATGCTTTATACCCACTTTGGATTAAGTGGGCCGCTTATACTCACGGCATCCTCTTATTATCAAAAAAACGGAGGTGGAGCAGCTTTATTGCAGCTGGATCTGAAGCCTGCCCTCAGCGCCGAACAGCTGGATGGCAGACTGCTTCGCGAATTTGAATCAAATAAGAATAAGGATCTGGGCAATGTACTGGGAAGTCTTTTGCCCGGAAAACTAAGAGATGTTTTCCCTGAAAGGACAGGGATAGCAGCAGATAAAAAAGTTAATTCCATAACAAAAGAAGAGCGCAGAAAAATAGTAGAAAAACTTAAGTGCCTGGAGTATAATATTACAGGCTGTCGTGGGTTTAATGAAGCCATAATAACCCAGGGAGGAGTAAATGTTAAAGAAGTGGATCCTTCCACTATGGAGAGCCGTATAATTCCCGGATTGTATATTGCCGGAGAAGCGCTGGATGTTGATGCCCATACCGGAGGATATAATCTGCAGATTGCCTGGTCCACAGGACACCTGGCTGGCGTAAGCGCCGCGGAATAAAACAGGGAGAGTTTATGAAAAAGCTTATTGTGATCAGCATGCTTGTCGCAGGATTCCTGATGGCATGCGCAAAAGCCGAACCGGCTGTGACTGCTACAGAAGTAACACAGGCAGCGGCAACGCCGACAGAGCTTCCTGCGGCCACTGCAACCCCTACAGTTTATACTGAGCCGACAAAGCCTGATATGAATGAGGATCCGGATGATGTTGAAATAAAAAACTTCAAAGAAGAAATTGTCCATAATGGTTTCTTCAGTGCAGGTTTAGTGAAATATGATCTATCCGAAAACGACGAAGATATGACTACGGTCGTCTTTGAATTTACTAACATTACCGATAAGACTTATTATAAGAATGATGAAGAGATAGTTCCCGGCGGCACCTGGGAGAAAACAATATCATACCCCGGGGATAAATGGAACAATATGGCAGGAGATAGCTGCTGGATACATTATGATCTGTATGAGGATGCAGAAAATACAAAACAGATCTTCAAAGGCGGATTAAAATTTCAGATCACAGATGACCTTATGATCACAGACATTGATTTTTTTGAAGAGTAAAGGCCGGCTTTAGTGCATTAACCCGAAGGATCTTGATGAAAGTGAATGCCGGCAAGAAAGCAAACTAATATCAACCCCACCGGAGGTACTCATGAAAAACAGATTTTCGATAGCGATCGACGGACCTGCAGGCGCAGGCAAATCAACTATAGCCAAAAATCTTTCAAAAGAGCTGGGCGTCATCTATGTTGACACAGGAGCGATGTATCGCGCAATGGCTCTTTATCTTATCAGAGAAGGCGTGAGCGCAGAGGACAGCGCAGCGATAAGCGAAAAATGCGCATCCGCCGATATCAGCATAGATTTTGAAGACGGGGTTCAGCAGGTAATATTAAACGGTGAAAATGTAAGTTCTCTGATCCGTACGGAAGAAGTGAGCGCGATGGCTTCAAAGTCAAGCGCCAACGCGGATGTACGCACCAAACTGGTTGAACTTCAGCAAAAACTGGCTTCGGAAAAGAGCGTGGTCATGGACGGCAGGGATATAGGCACGGTTGTCCTGCCGCATGCTGAAGTAAAAATCTATCTTACCGCTTCCAGCGCAGTGCGCGCAAAACGCCGTTATGATGAGCTGATCGCCAAAGGAGAACAATGCGATCTGACCCAGATAGAAGCGGATATAATCGAACGCGACCATCGTGATATGACCAGAGAGATATCACCGTTAAAGCAGGCTGATGATGCGGTGCCGGTCGATACTTCCGACATGAATATCGAAGAAGTTACCGAAGCGTTATTAAATATAGTCAGGGAGAAGTGTGGCTGATGGTAGAGATCATCACAGCGAAAACGGCGGGTTTCTGTTTTGGTGTAAAGAAAGCCGTGGATAAAGCTTTTGAACTGGCTGATCCCAATAAACAGGTATATACCTATGGACCGGTCATACATAATGACGAAGTGATACGCAGTCTTGCGGAAAAAGGCGTAAAGCTCATAGAAAGTGAAGATGAACTGCGCGGGATAGAGCATGGGACGGTGATACTGCGTTCGCATGGCGTACCCAAGGCAGTGATAGACCTGCTTGAAGAACGTCACATCGATTATGTTGATGTGACCTGTCCTTTTGTTAAACGCATACATGACATTGTATACAAAGAGAGTGATGACAAGCAGATAGTTATAGCAGGAAATCCGGCGCATCCGGAAGTGGAAGGCATTATGGGCTGGTGTAAAACTCCGGCAGACGTCATTTCCACTGAAGAAGAGGCGATTGCATATGAGCCTGCGGACGGCCGCGATGTATGTCTGGTAGCGCAGACTACATTTAATTATAAGAAATTAAAAAAAATTCTTGAAATATTTGAGAAAAAATCGTATCATGTTATTATTGTGAATACTATCTGTAATGCTACAGCCAATCATCAAACTGAGGCACGTAGTATAGCTGAGGGAGTAGATGCAATGATCGTCATAGGCGATAAAAAAAGCTCAAACTCCCGCAAGCTTTATGAAATATGCAGTGAGGTATGTCCTAAGACAGAGTTCATACAAACGGTGAGTGAACTTACACTTAAACAGGACGGCAGTATAGCGACAGTTGGGATCACAGCGGGGGCTTCCACCCCAAACTATATCATTGAGGAGGTTCAAAACTATGTCAGAAGAGAATTTTGAATCATTATTGGAAGAATCTTTCGAGAAAGGGAGAAATGTTCGTACGGGGGACGTGGTGGAAGGTACCGTTATCTCAGTGACACCTACAGAGATTGCAGTCAATATCAACTATAAGTCCGATGGTATCGTTACAAGAAACGAGTATTCCAACGATCAGACACTTGATCTGACTACCGCAGTTAAGGCCGGTGATCCCATTAAGGTAAAGGTCCTTAAATTAAATGACGGTGACGGTCAGGTTGTACTTTCCCACAAGCGCATTGCTTCCGAGAAGAAGTTGTAAAGGGTGGCCTTGTAGCTACCGTAGATGATGTGCCTGTATTCATTCCCGCAAGCCTCGCTTCGGATATCTACACCAAGAATCTGAACGTATTCGCAGATCAGGAGATCGAATTCGTAATGCACGAGTTCAATCCTGCAAAGCGCAGATACATCGGCGATTGCAAATCGGTACTTAAGGAGCGCCGTGAGGCTGCAAAGGCTGACGCTCTTGGCCGCATCCAGGAAGGCGATGTAGTAGAAGGTACCGTAAAGAATGTCACCAGCTTTGGCGCATTCGTTGACATCGGAGGCATCGACGGTCTGCTTCACATCTCAGAGATGAGCTGGGGCCGCATCGACTATCCTCAGAACGTATTCAAGAAGGGCGATACCGTTAAGGTTATCATCAAGGAGATCAAGGGCGACAAGATAGCTCTTTCCGCTAAGTTTGATGAGAACAATCCCTGGCTGAACGTTGAGAGCAAGTATCCCGTAGGAACCGTAGTTAAGGGTG
>CADAHD010000203.1 GCA_902787595.1 uncultured Lachnospiraceae bacterium | reverse complement strand
CCGGCAGATGACGAAGAAGATGATGAAGAAGAATGATCTTCGGACATTCCTGATAATATTATAAATCTGAGCCAAATAGCCTTAAAGGACTGAATTATTACGAAGAGGTAAGTTTATGAAGATAATCTACATGGGCACTCCCGATTTTTCGGTAGGTCCTCTTGAAGCATTGATAAAAGCAGGTCATGAGATAAGCCTGGTGGTATGCCAGCCGGACAGACCCAAGGGACGCAGCAAGGAACCTTCTCCCTGTCCGGTAAAAGAATGCGCTCTCAGCCACGGTCTGAATGTGTTTCAGCCGGAACGCATCAAAAGAGCGGAAGCCGTTGAGGAGTTAAGGAAATATCCGGCAGATGTGTTTGTAGTTGCTGCATTCGGGCAGATCCTGTCAAAAGAGATACTGGAAATGCCCCGCTTTGGCTGCCTGAACATACATGCATCCCTTCTTCCGGCGTACAGGGGAGCTTCGCCTATACAGTATGCGGTTATTAACGGGGATAAAGAGAGCGGTGTTACCATAATGCAGATGGATGAGGGCATTGATACAGGTGACATCCTTATGCAGCGCAGTGTTGAGATAGATGAGGATGAGACCGGAGGCAGCCTTTTTGATAAACTGTCGGCAGTAGGATCGGGGCTTATCACAGAGGCTTTGGATCTGCTTGAAAAAGGGGAACTCACACCGGTAAAACAGGATGACACAAAGAGCAGCCATGTGGGAATGCTCAGGAAAGAGGACGGACTTATCAACTGGCTCAGAAGCGCGGAAGAGATTGAGCGTCTGATACGCGGAACCGATCCCTGGCCGGGAGCATATACCTATTTCAGAGCCAAAAGCTTAAAGATATGGAAAGCGGAGGTGGCCGGCGGCAGTGTGGGAGAAAACAGGGCAAAGGCTGCCCCGGGATATATAACAGGCATAGATAAAGACAGCTTTTATGTTTCCTGCGGTGAAGGAACGCTCAGGATAACACAGCTGCAGGCAGAAGGAAAAAAACGCATGAGCTGCGCGGATTATTTAAGAGGCGTTAAACTGGAAACAGGGGAGCATCTGGGCTGATGGGCGCGGCAAAGGCAACCGCCGGCAGGCGCATTGCGCTGGATATACTGCTGGAATGTGACAGGAGCGGAGCCAAGAGTGGTGATATCATCAAGGCTGCGCTTGATAAATACGATTATCTTGAACAGAGGGATAAGGCTTTTATCAGACGCCTTTCTGAGGGCTGCATTGAAAGAGCGATCACTCTGGACTATATCATAGATCTTTTTGCATCCACAAAAACATCAAAGATGAAAGCGGCGGTGCGCATTATCATGCGCATGGGCGTTTATCAGCTTATGTATATGGATAATGTGCCGGATCCGGCAGCCTGTAATGAAAGCGTTTCACTGGCTGTCGGAAAAGGATTTTCCGGGCTTCGCGGATTTATCAATGGTGTTCTGAGAAATATTTCGAGAAACAAAGCTTCGATCGCATGGCCGGATAAAGAAAAAGATATATTCGCATATCTGAGCGTAAAGTATTCGATGCCGTTATGGATAGTCAAAAAAATATACGGATATTACGGAAGCGCAAGATGTGAAAATATGCTCGATTCTTATCAGCGGGAAAGAGATATCAGCGTCAATATACTTAAAGGCGATATGCGTGAGCTTGCAGCTGTATGGGAGAAGAGCGGAGTAAGGGTAAGCCCGAGCCCATATCTGGATAATGCTTTTTTGCTTGGAAATGTTCCGGGAGTCAGTACGCTTGCGGGCTTTTATGAAGGCAGTTTTATCGTGCAGGATGCCGCAAGCATGCTCGCTGTTAAAGCGGCAGGCATAAAGGAAGGGGATACAGTAATAGATCTTTGCGCTGCGCCCGGCGGCAAAAGCATTTATGCGGCTTCTATGTGCGGCGCACAGGGCCGGATTTATGCTTTTGATCTGAGTGAAGCAAAAGTTGAAAGGATAAAAGAAAACGCTGACAGAGTTAAGGCTGACAATATTATCGCTGCTGTTCATGATGCAACGGTATTTGACCCGGAGCTTGAAGATAAAGCTGATGTTCTGATAGCCGATCTGCCCTGCAGCGGTCTGGGCGTTATGGGCAGGAAGGCCGATATCAGATACCGGCTTAGGGAAGAAGATATCTGCGCGCTTGCGCAGCTGCAGAGGGATATACTCAAAAATGCGGCTTCCTATGTAAAACCCGGCGGAGTTCTTATGTACAGCACCTGCACAGTAAGCCGTGAAGAAAATGAGGATAACAGAAAGTGGTTTATCGATAATTTTGACTTTGAAGCACTTGGTTTTGCAGAGCGTATGCCGCGGGCATTTAAGGAAAACACGGCTTCAGAAGGCTATCTGCAGCTTATCTGCGGTGAGCCTGAGGGAATGCCGCTTATGGATGGTTTCTTTATCTCGCTTTTCAGGAGGCGCTCATGAAAGACATTAAGAGTCTTGATCTAGAGGAATTGAAAAAAGAGACAGAGCTTTTGGGGGAAAAGAAATTCAGGGCGGAACAGATCTATTCCTGGCTGCATAACAAACTGGCGCGTTCTTTTGATGAGATGAGCAATATATCCGCAGCTTTAAAAGAAAAGCTTTCACGGGATTATGAAATAACCGTATTCGATATATTGAGAAAGCAGGTATCAAAGACTGACGGTACGGTCAAATATCTTTTCGGATTACCCGACGGGAACAGCATAGAAACCGTATCCATGGATTATCATCATGGCCACAGCGTGTGCATTTCATCACAGGTGGGCTGCCGCATGGGCTGTGCTTTCTGTGCTTCCACACTTGGCGGGCTTGTGAGAGATCTGAGCGCTTCCGAGATGCTCGAACAGATCTATTCCGTGACCAGGGATCTGAATAAACGAGTGGATAATGTGGTGGTCATGGGCATAGGCGAGCCTATGGATAATTACGATAACGTGGTACGTTTTATAAGGCTGCTTACTTCGGATAAAGGGCTTAATCTGAGCGTCAGAAATATCACGGTATCAACCTGCGGCATAGTACCGGGGATCTTAAAGCTTTCAGAGGAGGGGCTTGGGATCACCCTGGCTTTGTCCTTGCATGCGGTCACGGATGAAAAAAGAAGAAAGATCATGCCGGTTGCAAAGAGCTATACTATTGCGCAGCTGATGGAAGCTGTCGATACTTATTTTCAAAAAACAGGCAGGAGAGTTACTTTTGAATATTCGCTGATAGCCGGAGTAAATGATACGGAAGAAGATGCTAAAGGTCTGGCGGCCCTGGCGGCAAGGAGAGGCTGCCATGTGAATCTTATTCCGGTCAATCCGGTTACCGAGGCGGGACTTAAGGAGCCGGACCGTGAGGCTGTGCTTAAGTTTCAGGATAAGCTTGGCAGGATGAAAGTCAATGCTACGATACGCCGTGAACTGGGGCGTGATATAGACGGAGCCTGCGGGCAGCTTAGACGGGCACATAATAATATTATGTAAACTGATTGACCCTTTTGGCCAGATGTGCTAAAATGTGGCGTGGTCTGAAGGAGACCTTTGACGAAAATGAAACTTAGCTCTTACTCGGTAACCGATATCGGCAGACTGAGAAAACTGAATCAGGATTATGTATTTACCTCTGAGGTGCCCGTCGGGACATTGCCCGACCTTTTTATCGTTGCAGACGGTATGGGCGGACACAAGGCCGGGGAATATGCATCAAAATGCGCCGTGGAGACTATGGTGAGCCAGATCAATTCTTCGGGTGAACGCGGAAGCATAAGGGTGATATCAAACGCGATCAGGGAAGCCAACCGCAGGGTCAGGAACAAGGCGCTGTCCGATGATAATTATTTCGGCATGGGAACCACGCTTGTTGTTGCAACCATCGATGAAGATGGCTTGTGCGTTGCAAATGTCGGCGACAGCCGGCTGTATCTGATCAGCAACGGAGAGATCAGACAGGTTACCGTAGATCATTCGCTTGTGGAAGAAATGGTGCAGATGGGTGAACTTGAGAGAAAGTCGGCGCGTAATCATCCGGACAAGAATATCATTACCCGCGCAGTAGGGGTAATGGAAGAGGTTGATCCAGACTTTTTTGAAGTGGAAGATCTGGTTGTGGGAGACACGATACTCATGTGTTCCGACGGTCTTTCCAATATGCTTGAAGATACAGAGATAATGGGTATAGTAGACGGCGAAGGCACGCTGAAGGAAAAGGCGCTTCGTCTGGTGGCTGCCGCCAATATGAATGGCGGAAGAGATAATATAACCGTAATACTAGTGAGGGTGGAAGGTTAAGGAGCAGTAATGATCAAGATAGGTATGACAGTTGCAGACCGCTACGAGATTCTTGAAAAGATCGGCACCGGCGGTATGAGTGATGTATACAGGGCCAAGGACCATAAGCTGAACAGGCATGTTGCAGTAAAGGTTCTTAAGCAGGAGTTTTCCGAAAACAAGGATTTCCTGCAGAAATTCCGCAGTGAGGCTCAGTCTGCGGCAGGCCTTATGCACCCCAATATCGTAAATGTTTATGATGTTGGTGAGGAAAGCGGCTCACACTATATCGTAATGGAACTCGTAGAGGGCATTACGCTTAAGAAGTATATCGAAAAGAAGGCCAGACTTTCTGTCAGAGAGGCTGTAAGCATAGCTATCCAGGTGGCTCAGGGCATTGAAGCCGCTCATAATAATCATATCA
>CADAHD010000202.1 GCA_902787595.1 uncultured Lachnospiraceae bacterium | reverse complement strand
ATCATCTCCAGCAATACAAAGCCCAGCGGGAAGATCAGCACGTACTGGTAACGCATCACGTTATAGATACCGTTTGAAGGAAAGAGCACTACGCAGATGTTCATGGCAAGAGGTATCAGCAGAAACGCCAATACCGCGATAACAGCCTGAACAACGCGCTTCTTTTTAACGCATGCGATGACCGCGATCACGCTTAATACCGCCAGCAGTATAAAGAACAGCACATACAGCTTGTTTTTAAAAAGTATGGTCTGCTCGATGAACGGATCAAAGAACCATATGTATGAATACTTGAGGGTAAAAGAAAGATTCTCGATGATGCTGCCTATGGAAAAGGCACCCACACGGTCCGCGGGAGCCACATGATAGATATTCATCATCAGGCTTGATACAGGAAAATTGATAAGACATGCAATAAGCGCGGATGCTGCAGTAAGTCCCAGTCTCAGCCAGGAGAGCTTCTGCTTCTCCTCCCTGAGCATATCCAGCATAAACATGATCAGACCCAGAGCAGCAACGCCTGCAATATAAGCCTGAAACGAACCTATCATCATAAGGAATACCGGCACTGAAAATGCTATAAGCACAGGCTTTAAGCTTCTTATCAGCCATACTCCCAAAACTACGCAGAAAAAGGAGAACGAATAGCTCAGCGCCATATACAGATAGCCGAACTGATCGGCTATAACAGGAAAACTGATCAGCGCGGCGGCCATCAGCACATGATGATATACTTTTTTGAGTTTGAGCATATCCGCCAGAAAGATACAGCTTACGGCTATCATCAGACAGTACGCTATAACAATTATAAAGGGAATGATGACATTTTTTCCGCAGAAGATATTCAGATAGCGGATCATCCAGCGGGCGCAGGATGTGGCCCAGTCCGCGTTCCTGTAATAATGCACGCCTTCAGCCACGGAATCCGGGCCGGCGTGACCGTATATGCACAGGTAAAAATAGCAGAAAAAACAGCTGAGGGCAGACGTTATAAGAATGGCGCGGGCTTTGTTTGAATCCAGGAAGCCCTTAACTCCTGCCTTGAATTTCTCCATTTTAGAGCACCTTTGATAAGAATTCCTTAAGCCTGTCGTTTTTGGGATTGCCGAAGAATTCGGCGGGTTCTCCGCTCTCTAAGATCCTTCCTTCATCGATAAAGAGGACGCGGTTGGCCACTTCCCTTGCAAAGCCCATCTCATGGGTCACTATTATCATGGTCATGCCTTCTTCCGCCACTTCGCGCATCAGATCGAGCACTTCACCCACCATCTCGGGGTCAAGCGCACTGGTAGGCTCATCAAAAAGAATAACCTTTGGCTTCATCGCAAGCGCGCGCACTATCGCAACACGCTGTTTCTGTCCGCCGGAAAGCGTGGAAGGATATACATTGGCTTTATCCTCAAGCCCGATGCGCTTTAGAAGCGCCATGGCTTCCTTCTGCGCTTTTTCCTTTATCTCTGCGACAGAGCTGTAGCCGCTCTTTTCCTTGAGCTTGCGAAATGCCTTCTTGCCCGTATGAACGGGAGCCAGCATGATATTCTGTATTACGGTCTTGTTATTAAAGAGATTGAAATGCTGGAAGACCATACCCATATTCTGTCTGTGAACATTGATATCCACGGACATATCCGCCAGGTCTTCGCCGTCAAAAAGTATATGGCCGGCGGTGGGATCTTCCATGCAGTTTAAGCAGCGCAGAAAGGTGCTCTTACCGGAACCGGAGGGTCCGATAACGCATATGATATCACCGCGCTTAACGGTCAGATCGATGCCGTTGAGCACATGCTTATCGTCAAAGTCCTTTTTAAGACCCTCGACTTTAAGTATTATATCTTCTTCATTTGTGTTTGCGGCTTTATTCTCACTCATTTCCTTCTGTCACTCTTTGCAAAATAATGCTCGGTCAGCTTGATCAGTATGGTGATGATGACCACCATCACTATGTATATCGCTGCCATCACTATATAAGGCACCATAAACTCGTAACTGTTGCTGCCTATATAATTAAATGCCACATAAAGGTCGGATGCGCCTACAAAACTAACGACCGAAGTCTCCTTGATAAGCGCTATGAATTCATTGCCCAGTGTAGGCAGGATATTCTTTATGGCCTGCGGTATGACTATCATCGACATGGTAGCGCCAAATGACAGACCCACAGCCCTGCCGGCCTCCATCTGTCCGGGATCCACGGACTGTATGCCGGCACGCATCATTTCGGAGATATAGGCGCCGCTGTTAAGCGAAAACACCAGTACCGATACCTGCACGCTGCTGATCTTCACACCTATGATAGGCAGCAAAACATAATAAAACAGCAGAAGCTGCACCACCATAGGGGTCCCGCGGAAGAATCCAACATAGAAAGAGCAGAAGCCGTTAAGTATCCTGGGCAGCCTCTTATACTTGGGCATTACCCTTACTGCCGCGATAAGCGTTCCGATAAGAATGCCAAAAAGAAGCCCAAGAACAGCTATGATAAGCGTGTTCTTAAGCCCCTCCTGTACTCTTTTGTACCCTCCGTACTCTATAAAGTACTTAAGGAATCTGTCCCATTTCTGTGCAAAATCGCCCATCTCTGATTACTGCAGGTTGTTTATTGACTCTGCGATGAATTTAGCAGGCGCTGCATCTATGATAACATAATTCAGATTACCGTTAAGCAGATCCTGCACTGCAAGTGAACCGTTCTTATATCCTGTAGTGGTCATGGCAAAACCTTCAAAGCCCCAGTCCTCATCGCCTTCGCAGTAGAACTGGCCTGTGGTTCCGTTCTGCACGCCTACTTTAACAGATGAATCCTTGCCCTTAAGTATAGCCTCGATATCTGCTGCGCTTGAAACACCGTCAAACTCGGTATTATCGGAACGGATGATCAGGCGCTGTGAAGCGGTATAGTAAGAAGTTGTGAAGTTAACGATCTCTTTACGCTCATCGGTAACGGTCAGACCACTCATGGACATATCTGATTTGCCCTGGTTTACGCTAAGCAGAACAGCATCAAAGTCCATGTTCTGTATAACCAGCTCCTTGCCAAGGTAATCGGCAAGACCCGCAGCTATCTCCATATCAACACCGAAATAGTTATCGCCCTCCATGTACTCAAAAGGTGCGAATGCAGCGTTGGTAGCTACCAGCAGCTGATCCTTTGAGGGATCTTCCTGCGCGCTCACTACCGGGGTAGGTGTTCCGTTTCCGAAATACTTGTCGCAGATAGCATCAAAGGTGCCGTCACTCTTGATCTGTGCGATATAAGTGTTTACAGACTCCAGCAGTTCAGGCTGGCTCTGATCGATCGCAAATGCGTACTCCTCCTGGGTCAGATCATAGTCAAGCACCTTAGCTGTGACCTTTGCGCTGTCCTTTGCGCCGCCTTCGCAGCCTGCCAGGGCGCCTACAGCCAGAACGGCTGCCATTACTGTTGCTACAATTTTCTTTTTCATAATTTTTTCCTCTTTCTTACTGTTGTTCTTTGAGGACACGGGGACAGTCCCCCTGTCCTCACTTTTATGAAGACAGCAGGGACCGTCCCCATGTCCTCACTTTTATTTATTTTATGCTCTCGTGCCAGGTCTGCAGGGCCTTGACATCGCTGCGGCCATGCTTGCGCACGTGGCGGATGCCGTCTGCTGCCGCTGCTGCCGCTGCAACCGTAGTGATATAAGGTATGCGCGCCTTGATGGCTGCCTTTCTTAAATAGCTGTCGTCGTTTACGCTGTCCTTGCCTGCAGGAGTGTTAACGATAAGCTGTATATCACCGTTGGTTATCAGATCCAGGATATTGGGTCTGCCTTCGTAAAGTTTCTTAACCTTCTCGGCAGGAATGCCTGCTTCTACGATAAGATCGCAGGTGGTGCCTGTAGCCATTATCTTAAAGCCTGCCTCATGGAAGCTCTTTGCAACTGCAGCTATCTCGGGCTTATCCTTGCGGTTAACGGAGATGAGCACGGTTCCTTCAAGAGGAAGACCTGCGTTTGCTGCTTCTTCTGCCTTGTAGAATGCGCCTGCCAGAGACTTGCTGATGCCCAGAACCTCACCGGTGGAGCGCATCTCGGGTCCAAGTATGGGATCCACTTCCTGGAACATATTGAAGGGGAATACCGCTTCCTTAACGCCGTAGTAAGGGATCTCTCTCTCTTTAAGCTCGGGCACGGGTGAAGGCCTGCCGGTCAGTGAACCGGTGATGATATCGGTAGCCAGGGGCACCATGCGGATGCCGCAGACCTTGGATACCAGCGGCACAGTCCGGGACGCACGGGGGTTCGCTTCCAGTACATACACCTTTCCGTCCTCGATGGCATACTGCATGTTCATCAGGCCAACTACGTTCATCTCTACCGCGATCTTGCGGGTATACTCTTTAATGGTCTTCAGGTTTTCTTCGGAAATCTGCCGGCTGGGCAGGATGCAGGCGCTGTCCCCGGAATGGATGCCGGCCAGTTCAATGTGTTCCATCACCGCGGGAACAAAAGCGTCCTTGCCATCGGAGATGGCATCCGCTTCACATTCCAGCGCGTTGTGCAGGAACCGGTCGATGAGGATGGGCCGGTCCGGCGTTACGCCGATGGCTGCCGCCATATAGTCTTTCATCTGCTCGTCGTCGTGGACCACTTCCATGCCCCGGCCGCCCAGTACAAAGGACGGGCGCACCATGACCGGATAGCCGATGCTGTGGGCC
>CADAHD010000201.1 GCA_902787595.1 uncultured Lachnospiraceae bacterium | reverse complement strand
CAGATCAAACGCCTTCGTGATAAGGGATATCCGGTAAAGAGCCTGCTTGACATTGTACAGAATGACAACGATACAAACACCATTGTATATACATCTAAGTATTTCCAGCCATGCGCGGACACGTTTTCGGACCGTTACCGCTTTATCGGTCCGTCCATCCGGCCGATCACGCAGACTTTTGAAAAAACAGCGGATAAGACCGTCTATGTATCAATGGGAACGGTCAACAAGAACAGAGATTTTTACCGCAACTGTATCAAGGCACTTGCCGCAACAGACTATCAGGTGATCATTTCCATGGGCGGGAACCACGATCATTATGATGATCTGCCGAAGAACATACAGATCTATGAGTCGGTTGATCAGATGGCTGTTTTATCCATCGCCGATGCGTTTATTACTCATTGCGGAATGAATTCAACCTCCGAGGGCTTGTATTTTGAAATGCCTTTAGTACTCTTTCCGCAGACACCCGAACAGGATGCCGTGGCAAAAAGGACTGAAGAACTCGGTGCCGGAGTACGCTTAAGATCGATCTCCGAAAAAGACATCCTTGATGCTCTGGAAACGGTACTCAACGATCCGCATGAAAACGGTACTCAATAACCCGCAGTATAAAGCGTGTGCCGTCCGGGTATCGGAAAGCTTCAAAGCCTGCGGCGGAGCAGAGGAAGCAAAGGATTTTCTGGAACAGATTTCGGAGCAATCGCCTAAACGATAGGAAAAGAAGAAAAACCACGAGGTCCGTCCCCGTGGTTTTCGTGGTTTTTTTTCAGCAGACAGTATCGCAATACAGTTTGAAATCGATCACAACGTTTCCATATATGAAACGGTATTCACCCTCATATTCGGGATAATCAAATATGGCATAACGCATTGTCAGGAATTCTGCTTTTATGGTCTGCCCCGGCTTGATAACAAATTGATCCGTTTCATCGGCCAGCGTGATCACGGAGCCGTCCGCATTATCGTGCAGAACTATCAGCGGCATGTCCTGTACGTGGACTCCCGCGTATATCATATCCACACCATCCTGAATATCCGTATATTTCCCGCCGGTCAGCCTCTGCAGGCGGTATTCCCCTCCTATATAAGCATCTTCACTGCCGTTATTCGTTATAAAAACGGTTATGTAATTACTGTAATCCGTCAGTTTGTAATTGATGTCATCAACATTCGCTTCATAATAGTCGCCCGGCATCTTATCAAGCCTTAACCAATAGTCATATTCAATACCTTCGTCAGGCGATGAAACATCCGGTGTGGGAACAGCGCCACCATCAGCCGAGGAGGCTCCCAAAGCATCGGGGGTACCTATATCTTCACCGCCCTGCTGACTTCCGGCTGCAGCCTGCCCCCAATTCAGGTACCGCTCTCCGTAGGTTACACAATCCCGCATGCATTCGTCCAGTTTATCCGACCACTGCTTCGTATAATCATCCTCCAGCAGTGCATATAATTTATAAAAGTACCTGTTAAAATGGTCCCCACCTTTTAACTCATATCCTCCGATCTCAATTTCATTCCCGTCATGATCATAAAGAATGATATATCTGCTGGTCCCGTCCGTCCTGTCATCTTCTCTGCCAACATTCATGGAATAAACTTTTTCAGGCGAAAATACTTTCCTGATCTCTTCCATCTTTTCATCGGACAGTTTTTCTCTTCCCAGTTCCGTATCATAATACTGCACGATCAGTGTTCCGTCGGTCTGCAGTGTATAATGCAGTGATTCATAGAACCACGGTTGATAGATCCTGAGAGAGAACATTGTATCCTCACTGAATCCTGGAGTATCTCCATTTATTAACGCCGAAAACAATCCCCTCGTGTTTCCGCCTATTTTCTCAGGATCTGTTCCGGCCTGATGCACTATTACATTATTCGCACTGCTGCTGATCACACCCGTGATAAGAAATAAACACACGGAAGCGATACAGGCAATGACCGGAATCCTCCTTTTCTTCCCCTTAAAGATAAAACACCCGATAAACGCCAGCACCGCTATGATAAGCAGCAGCTTCCATGCAGGACTTGAAAAAATCCTGTTCAACATTCTTGCGGTATTTACACTCATAAACCGGCCTCCATTCTGATTTATATCGATAGTACGGATAAGGCTGTGCCCATTTATGGGATTTTTAAGAATTTCTTTTTTCCATAAATATCCGCAGCTCATCCGTATATCTGATAAAATAGCATTATAAAGAAGGGATCATTATGAGAAAAAATACACTATCCATGATATCAATAGCGGCTGTTACCTTCATATGTGCATTTGCTATAGGCGGATGCAGCTCCGGTACCGGCGGAAACATAATCGACAGCGCGGTCGAAAAGGTCGAAAAGACCGTAATCCCTGAAAAAGAGAGATTCCGTGAGGATATCGCAGGCTCTGTTGGCGATCATATCATATATTCCTACAACCTCTTTGAAGGGAGAAAACTTGAAAAGGGCGAAAAGGAGGAGATCATCGCTTATCTGGAAAAAGCTGATAAAAAGCTTACTGAAGACATATATGTTACCGGATCGATAAGGATGTCGCACGACAACAGCCTTAAGTTCAGTGCCAGGCAGTGTGTAAACGGCGCGGTGACTACGGATGTATGGTATGCCACCGACTATACTGATCCTGATCCTAACATATGCATAGCAGATGGTGTTCCGCTTGCTGATATAGATACATCAGCAGTAGTCAATGTTAAGGATCTGATCCCCGTTGTGGTTGAAAAAGCCAATGCCCATCAAACCGACCTGTATGATTATAATGATAAAGGGCTTTATGGCAGTTATCTGTTAACCTACGATAACAGGAAAGATATGCTGGTGTATGATTTTACCGTAAATGAGACCAGCCATGTTTATTTTGATGCATTAAGCGGCAGCCTCATAGACGATGAGTTCTGGGACGGAGCGATAGAAGATTGAAACCACACAAATGACTGTCACTGACTATCAAGTTCCGCCAGGATCCTGTTGGCCTTTCTTATCTGCATGAAGAAGCAGATGTAATAAACCAGTGCGCCGGCCAGAAACGGAATCGTTATTGAAATAAACATATCCCAATAAGCAGTCGGGGCATGTTCAGAAAACAATCCGTGTATAAAAATGGCTAGAAACATTATTCCAACCGTTAATGCATACTGACCAATAAGTACAAGCAGAAAGGGGAATCTCTGAAGATAAAAATGCAGTGACAATATCAGCGTTATAAGAACCGAGAACCCTAAAATGGTAAAAATATTATCCGTATAATACTTGTCTGTAAAATTATATGCCTTCTCTAAAAGGAGCTTTCCGCATGTGATCAGGGTGAAAAAAATACAGACTATTGATACAAAATTTTTCCTGTTTATCAGCTTCATTTTGCCTTCCTCCCCTGAAGATCATTTAATCTCTCATAAAAATCATTCTTGTAACTTCTGTTCATCACCAGTTTCTCATCATTTTTCAGAAAAATGATAACTCTCATATTGATATCACCCTGAAGCTTTTTGATCTTGTAAATATTTACTATAGCTGATTTACTGATACGCACAAATCCGATCTTTGAATACTCTTCAAGTATATCCCTGAGCGCTTCTTTTATCTCAACGCACATATCTTTGGTATACGCAAATGTCTTCCTGTCAACAGTTTCAATATAAAAGATATCGGTAAGCGCTATCGTAACCTTCTTGTCCTCATATGTACCTTCGATATACCTGAGAGTATCTCTTAAACGCTCCAAAACCGCGTTGGTCTCTTCGTCAATAATATCGTAATGAAGTTCCAGATAATTCTCTTCAAGATCCTTTTCTTTTGTCTTAATAAGCTTCATACTGCCCCTTATAAAATAAACATTATGCAAAGTAAAATATATGACAGTTTAACATTTCTGTTGGTCAGAAGATAGGCGCTTCCGAAAACAAATCCGCCTACTGCAGTATATATACCTGTGGCTAGCGAGCCCTTGGATAACCAGTGGCCAAGTCCCCAGGTAAGAGCAACAAGGATCCCGCCAAAAGGAATTCTGTTGTTGTCAAACCACTTTTCAAATGCTGTCTGTCCGAAGATTATTATAAGCAAAACCAGTAAAACTTCAAACAGATAATAGATATACTGAAACACAAAGAGAAGTGCGCCGCGTCTTTGAAACTCTGTTAAAACTTTGCTTCCGTTCCAGTCGATCCAGGTTGATACAAGGCAGAGAATGCAGCCGATAACTATAAGCGCCCACTGCCATGCCTGTATTTTGTTGTTTTTGTCAAAGATCGATACATCCTTTAAATTCCCGATAATATCCAGTCCGGATCTTGCTCTGCACTCTTTTACTACCGCATATGCTCCCAATCCCCATGCCGCACATGTAACTACCCAATGTACTATCATCTGCCATGTATTAAAATCGTTTACGCCTCTTTTGTATAAAAAGGGCTCAACTACAAATCCCCAGAGAAGTTCAAATCCTATTACTCCGAATACCTCAAGGCCGTATACCAGGAATCTGAATCCTTCCATAAATCTGTTTGCTTTTTTAGTGTTTGTTTTTTCCATTTCCTTTTTTCCTTTCATGTGTTATATCTGATGAACACACAATACCGCGGAAATGCAGATAGAACAATAAAACCTGTGCTAAGTTGCAACCTGCAATGTCTAAGTTGCGAACCTGCACAGGTTTTCCGTTATTTTCCGAAAAACCATGAGGTCCGTCCCAATGGTTTTTGCCACTCACCAAAAAAACACTAGGTCCGTCCCCGTGGTTTGTGTTTATTTCCTGCAATGCCAGAAATGCGTGGCCGTCTCTACGACTATCTCGCCGTCTGTCCCGATCTTTGACTCAAAATACTCTATCAGCTTCTCGCGCTTAAGATTTATAAACTTTTCCTGATCTTCATACATCGCTTTAAACTTGTCAAATAACTCTGCTGCGTCCGTATAATGCCACTTGTTATGCACATCACATAACTCAAGCTTTTCGAAATACTTCATAAGCATTTGTCTGCATTCATCGGAATTCTTTTTTTCTTCGGCGATCCTGTCCTCCACAAAATCGGCTTTAATGCCAAGAGCATTAAATGTATCCCGCGCAAAAATATGCCACCTGTCTGCGCCGGGTCCGTTATATGAAAACACTCCTTTATCGGAAAGCATCCCGGATGCCTTCTCTATCATCGCTTCGGGATCTTTCAATTCATATCCCAGATAGTGGGCACCACGCCGCCTCTGTTTCCAGATCTTCAAACAAAAGAGATAGTTTTACTCCTTTAGGAAGGCTGTCTTTATTATCCGCAAGATATTTTTCAAAATCATCTGCCCAGCTTCCGTGAACATCCACAGCACATATCTTCGTTCCCTCGGGGATCCTCTCCCAATTATTTCTCCAAAGCTTTGCGTAGCCGCAGCCCAGATCGAGTACCTTATTCTTTTTCTTTATCTTAAGCGAATCAAATATCTTTACATACCAGTCCGGCTCCTGCTGCGTATGTTTCAGCGCATCCAGGTGATGCTCATCGGCCTTCTGATCGATGCTGATGCTCTGCACTATGGAAGCCACGTCATCCCAGTCCAGCTCACTGCCTTTACGCTCCAGCGCTCCGTTAATCGCAGCGATCACATTATCGATCTGATGACGTTTGTCCTCCATATTCTTAAGCTGTATGCGCAAAGCCTCCTCAACATTCGATGCCTCTCCCGCTGTCAGATTATCCCTTATCTCTTCCAGCGAAAAGCCTATCGCTTTTAAAGCAACGATCTTCTCCAGCACCTTCAGCGATGCCTT
>CADAHD010000200.1 GCA_902787595.1 uncultured Lachnospiraceae bacterium | reverse complement strand
GATAATGGGCAGGATGATCGACAGCTATAAGCCTGCATACATCTGGCAGCGCGAAGAGACCTCTTATGATGAAGAAAACTATGAGATCATTTATGCATTGAGAGGATATGCTCTTCTGCGGCACAGACAAAAGGAGAGCCTGACACTCCATGATGATCTGGCACTTCTGATCTCTACTTCCGGATCTACCGGCAGCCCCAAGCTGATAAGGATCAGTTATTCAAACATACTTTCAAATACAGCTTCGATAATAGAATATCTTAAGATCGATCAAAAAGAGAGAGCCATCTGCTCGCTGCCCTTAAACTATGTTTACGGGCTTTCGGTGCTGAATACGCATCTTTATGCAGGGGCGTCCATAGTGCTGACGCAGGATAACTGCTATTCCAGGTCTTTCTGGGAATGCTTCGAAAACAATAAATGCAGCTCCTTTGCAGGCATCCCCTTCATGTATGAGATGATGGACAAGCTTAAGTTTACAAACAAGCGCATAAGCACATTAAAGACTATGACCCAGGCCGGGGGAAAGCTTTCACCGCAGCTGCACGAAAAGTTTGCCGCTTATGCAAAGGCGCAGGGCATAGCTTTTGTGGTGATGTACGGCGCGTCCGAAGCTACGGCGCGCATGGGCTATCTTCCTGCCCAAATGGCTATAGAGAAAAAGGGCAGCATGGGTGTAGCCATACCGGGAGGGCGTTTTGAGCTGAGGGATGATGCGGATGAGATCATCACGGATGCTGATGTGAGCGGAGAGCTGCTCTACTACGGAGATAATGTTAGCCTGGGCTATGCCGAAGGACGCGGGGATCTGGCAAAGGGCGATGAGAACCATGGCTGTTTAAGGACCGGGGATATCGCTTACCGTGATTCAGACGGATATTATTATATAGTGGGCAGGAAGAAACGCTTTATCAAGATGACGGGCAAAAGGACAAATCTGTCCGAAGTTGAGATGCTGATAAAGGATCGTTTCGATATAGTGGATGCGGCCTGCGCAGGCAGGGATGACATGCTGGAAGTCTATATCACAGATCCGCTGCTGAAGGAAGGGATCGCAGATTATATTTACGAAACGCTTAAGATAAACAGGCATCTGTTCAGGATATATGTGCTGGAGCAGATACCCAAGAACAGCGCAGGCAAGGTGCAGTACGCAGAATTAAAACCCGTGGAGTAAGCTTATGGAAGAGAAGAATTATAAACAGCATGCAGACGCCTATGTTAAACAGAGCAGCATAGGAGAGAGGTCATCGATAGATAAGGACAGCGTGGTATTATCGAGCACCCTGGGAGCCTTTGTGGATATCGAGAAGAGAAACCTGATACGCGATTCCGTGATAGGCGATATGAGTTACACCGGGGCTGATACGAACATACTCTGGGCTGAGGTGGGCAAATACTGCAGCATATCGAGGATGGTGGATATAGGCGGCAACGAGCATGAATACAGGAATGCTTCGATGATGCCGCGATACCGTATGGAGAACAAGCTTAAGGGCAGGCTGATAAAACATCCCGCAGAGGAAAAGATATGCATAGGCAATGATGTGTGGATAGGGGCCGGAGCCATCATCTTAAGAAAAGAAGGCCTTAAGATAGGCGACGGAGCAGTTATAGCTGCTGGCGCAGTAGTGACTAAAAGCATTCCGCCCTATGCCATAGCTGCAGGCGTGCCGGCCAAAGTGATATCCTACAGATTTTCCGAAGATATCATAGATTTTATGCTTGAGTTAAAATGGTGGGACTGGAGTTTTGATAAGGTAAGGGATAATCTGGATGCGCTGAACGCAGAGCCCGATATCGAAAAGCTTAGAGAGCTTATGCAGAACGGATGAGGAAATTGATATGAAGACGATCCTTGAATATATAGCAGGATATGCAGCAGATGTAGAGCATGGTAAAAGAGTAGCCCTGGTGGATGCAAACGGAGAGTTGAGCTACAGGCAGCTTTTCGGCCGGATGCAGGGATATGCAGACAGGCTGAGGCTCGCAGGCGTGAAGAAAGGCGACTGTGTGCTGATACGTTGTACGCAGGATGCTGCTTTCCTTACGGCTGTTTTTTCTGTGCAGTATATCGGAGGCATACCTGTTCCTCTGGAAAAGGATGCGGGCGCTGCCAGGATAAAAGAGATCGCAGCAGAGAGCAGGGCAGAGCTTTATCTTGATCATAAAGAGCCGGGGATAGAAATGGCTTATCTTTCCATGCCGGGAGAAGAGGATGACAGAGAGGCCGTATTTGAAGGATTGCATTTCCCACAGGCGGATGAAGTATCGGAGATACTGTTTTCTACAGGCACCACGGGCAAGTCAAAGGGCATAGTGATAACTTACAGGAACAATATCGCCCTTGCGGAGAATATAACCGACGGCGTTAAGATGAGCAGGCAGAATGTGGAACTGATCCCCATGCCGCTGTCGCACAGCCATGGTTACAGGCGCAGTCTGGCAAATCTGTATTTTGGCAATACAGTTATCATCATAGGCGGAGTTATGGCAGTTAAGCTGATGTTCAACATGATGGATAAGTATAAAGTTACGGCCATCGATCTGGCGCCTACTTTATTGTCCATAATCTTTAAGCTTTCGAAGGATAAGATAGCTGAGTATAAGGATCAGCTGGACTATATACAGCTGGGCAGCGCACCCTTGGTGGAGGAGGATAAGGAGCACCTGAAGAAACTGCTTCCCGATACGCGCCTCTACAATTTTTACGGCAGCACGGAGGCAGGCTGCAGCTGCATACTGGATTTTCAGGATGATAAGATAAGGCCGCACTGCATAGGCAGGGCAACTAAGAATGCGCAGTTTATCTTTGCGGATGAGAATAAGAATACGGTGGAAGCCGATGCGGAGCACCCTGCATTTCTGGCTACCGGCGGAGCCCAGAATATGAAGGAATACTTTAATGAGCCGGAGCTTACCGCGCAGACGGTGAAGAATGGTTTTATCTATACTAATGATCTGGGTTATATCGATAAAGAGGGATATATCTATTGTCTGGGAAGGCAGGACGATGTCATCAATTTTGCCGGAGTAAAGATAAGCCCTGATGAGATAGAGATCGAGGCTGTCAAGTATAAGGGCGTAAAGGATGCCGCCTGCGTGCCTGTGGCTGATAAGACTTACGGACAGGTTCCCAAGCTGTTTGTGAGCCTTCAGGACGGCTGCGGGGACTTTTCTGCAAAGGATTGTACAGAGTTCCTCAAGGGCGTGCTGGATGCCAATAAAGTGCCCAAGTATATAGAGGTGATCGATGAGATACCCAGGACGGGCAACGGAAAGATACAGAGAAAGAAATTACTTAAGGTCTGAAGCGGGCAGACTGCCCTCATAAAGAGCGTGATGAAGTTTCTCCCATAGTTCACCGTATCCTTCTGAAGCGGGGCTTACAGGGCGTTCTATGGGGTTCTTTTCGTTAAAGAGGATCTGTCCCAGCTGACCGAATACTATTATGCGGGTACCCAGTATCAGGGCTTCCTGAATATTGTGGGTGATGAAGATGATCGTATTCTTTTCATTTTCGGAGATCTTTAACATCTCCTTCTGAAGACCGCTTCTGGTCATGGCATCCAGCGCCGCAAAAGGTTCGTCCATAAGGATGATGGGAGAGCGCAGGGCAAGGGCTTTTGCTATGGCCACACGCTGTTTCATGCCGCCTGATAACTGATGTGGATATTGATCGGCACAGCCTTCAAGACCCACCTTGCGAAGAGCTTCCAGAGCCTTTTCTTTAAGCGCAGCTTTGTCTTCCTTAAGGTTTAAGCTGAGCGGATAATACACATTCTTAAGAACGGTCTTCCAGGGAAAGAGCTGGTTAAAATCCTGAAATACCATAAAACGGTCTATGCCCGGAGCGCGCCTTTCACTGCCTTCAACCAAAACACTGCCCTGATATTCCTCAAAGCCGGCTATGCAGCGCAGCAGAGTTGATTTGCCGCAGCCCGAAGGCCCCAGTATGCACAGGAATTCGCTTTTTTCAACTTCCAGATCCAGCTCTTTTATGACGAGCTGTTCATGTCCGTCGTTTTCGTATTTTTTTGTAAGTGAGCTTATCTTAAGCAGGGCTTCACTCATTTGGTCATACCCCATTTTCTTACGGTATTATTCTCTATCGGTCTTATGATACCGTACTGCACGATCACGCCTATGATTATTATCACAAGCAGGGTAGCGTACATTTCGGCATTGTTCATATTCGTGCGCATCTGATTGATGAAAAGGCCTATTCCGGGACTGGAGGCTATACCGAATATCATCTCGGCGCTTATAAGGCCTCTCCAGGCTCTGGCCCAGCCGCTCTTTAAACCGGAAACAATATAAGATGCGGCGGCGGGAAGGTAGACGCCGAATATAAGTCCGGCACCCTTGAGCCCCATATTTTTCCCGGCTTCCACGTATATCCTGGGAGTTGCGTTAAAACCGTCCAGCATGTTTCTGGACATGGGCCATAATACGGCATGGACCACCAGGAATACTATGACTTCTTCTCTTACGCCAAAGATTATGATCACGACCGGAAGCAGCGCGATGCCCGGCAGCAGATCGAAAACAGAGACGGTCAGATCATAGATCTTAAAAAAGATATAGCTGACCATAGAGAGTCCGGAAAGTATGAAAGCCAGCACGATACCGATCAGCAGACCGGTAAGCAGCAGTTTCATTGAATTGGCAATAGGAGCCTATATGAAAGAAAATAAAAACTATCCAAGAGGTATTATTATTTATCGTCAAGGTGTTTCTTTACAACAAAAAGAAT
>CADAHD010000199.1 GCA_902787595.1 uncultured Lachnospiraceae bacterium | reverse complement strand
TAATGAGCTGGTACGGTTATCTTGACAGCAGCAGATATATAAAGAGGCTCAGGGAAGGCGGCATAGATGTGCCTTATGATAAAAAGGCGGAGCCTCTGATGATCGAGCCGCCGGTATATGCGGAAGAAGAAAAGGACAGCAGGGGCAGTGTCGTTCTGGCTGCTATCTGTCTGTGCATTACCATAGGTATTGCGGTATACACCCTGATATATCATATCAAATGGACCGGACTGGGGATGAAAGATGTTAGTTTCATTACGGGCATACAGGTGGTCATGATCATATTATGGCTGCTGGGCGCTTTCTTCTTCTTTATCCAGCGTTCCAAAGAGAAATACAGGGACGATACGGTTTTTGATCCCGGGCGTAAGGCAAGGATGGGAGTGTTCAAGGGAATAGTGACGATAATCCTGTGCCTGGGCATTACCGTGGCTGCGTTAAGAGTTCTTTATTCAATCACAAAGTATGCTTATCAGACGAGGCTCCAGGTCCTTTATGAGGACGGAGACTGGCGGGAGCATGAGGGAGAACCCTTATACTGACGGAGAGCGTATACTCCTGCTATACTTGAAATTCAGCCTGTTTTGGGCTATATTGTTATTTATTATTTGACAGGAAAGGAAAGAAAAGAAATGGCAATGATCAAAACAGCCGTAAAGGGCATGAAGGATGTTATGCCTGATGAGATGCGGCTCAGGAATTATGTTATGGGAGTAATACGCGAGACTTATGAAAGCTACGGTTTTACCCAGATAGATACGCCCAGCGTGGAACATATAGAAAATCTCAGCAGCAAACAGGGCGGAGAGAACGAAAAGCTTATCTTCAAGATAATGAAGCGCGGAAACAAACTCAATATCGCAGAAGCAAAGGAAGAGAATGATCTGGCCGATTCCGGTCTGCGCTATGATCTTACTGTTCCCTTGTGCCGTTATTATTCGGCGCACAGCGCGGAGCTGCCTTCTCCTTTTAAGGCGCTTCAGATGGGGAACGTATGGAGAGCAGACCAGCCGCAGAAAGGGCGTTTCCGCCAGTTCATGCAGTGCGATATAGATATACTGGGAGACCCTTCCAATCTGGCAGAGATAGAGCTGATCCTGGCCATGAGCACAGTGCTTGGCAAGCTGGATTTTAAGGATTTCAATATAAGGATAAATGACAGACGCATCTTAAAGGCTATGGCATCCTACGCCGGCTTTAAAGAGGAAGATTATGACAGTGTGTTCATAATACTGGATAAGATGGATAAGATCGGCTCAGAAGGCGTGGCGAAAGAGCTTAAGGAGGCCGGTTTCGAAGGCGACGCGGATAAATACCTTTCACTGTTTGAAGCACTTAAGGACCTGAGCGGCACGGCTGCTCTTGATAAGCTTTCGGAGCTTATGGGAGATGTGCTTCCGGCTGAAAGCAGGCAGAACATGGATGAGATCTTCAGGGCTGTGAACGGCGCAAAGAAAGCGGATTTTGAGCTGGTATTCGATCCCACACTCGTGCGTGGCATGAGTTATTACACCGGAACCATATTTGAGGTTGAGCTTAAGGAATTTGGTTCTTCCTGCGGCGGCGGCGGAAGATATGACGAGATGGTGGGACGTTTTACGGGACAGAGCGCGCCGGCCTGTGGTTTTTCGGTTGGTTTTGAGCGCATAATCACCATATTGATGGATAAGGGATACAAGCTGCCCGGGGATGAAGAGAAGACTGCTTTCCTCATGGAAAAAGGCCTGGATGCGGCACAGATAAGCGAAGCCATGGCAGCAGCTGAGGAATTACGCGCGCAGGGGAAATGCGTGCTTACGGCGCGTATGGCAAAGAATAAAAAGTTCCAGAAGGAACAGCTGGCGGCACAGGGTTATACCGATATCAGAGAATTTTTCAGGAAATAAGAGAATATCCTGAAGGTTCATCATTACAGGAGGGGGGATAAACATGGCAAATATTTACATGGCAAATACGGGACTGCTTAAGGAAGACAGGAACGCGCGTGAGGCACTTGACGGGGTGGATGAAGCCAGAAGGCATGATGCCACCAGGATGGCAGATAAGAACAAACGCGCTCAGTCACTTACGGCAGGGCTGCTGCTGCAGCACGGAGCCAGGGAATTTCTGGGCGAAGATGCTCCTGCAGGCATTTACAAGGTTGAAAAGGATGAAAAGGGACGTCCGTATTTTCCGGATCTTCCGCAGGTGCATTTTTCAATCTCGCATTCGGGGGATATGGCTATTTGTGCTGTGTCTGCAGTGCCTGTAGGCGTGGATATACAGGAGTGGCGTGAGCTTAAAACAGATATTGCCGAGAGGTATTTCCATCCTGCGGAAAAGGAGCATTTAAAACATCTGGGCGGGTATGAGTATAAAAAGGATTTCTATGCGCTCTGGTGCTTAAAGGAGAGCTATGTAAAGTATTCGGGCAATGGTCTGGCACAGGGGCTGGATGAGCTTGATTTTACCTCTGTTCTGGAAGGCGGATTTGCCGTGTTTGAATTCACTGAAGACAACAGCCGTATACGCGCGGAGCTTCTTGAAGCGCCGGAAGGCTACAGCGCTGCCGTTATAGAGCTTATCACGCCCGAAGAGATCGCGGCGGCCGAAGCAGCAGAAGAGGAATGAGCGGCGATACTGTAATTCTGAGGAGCGGCGATCCTGTCATTCTGAGGAGCGGAGCGACGAAGAATCTTACATTTGCTTTTTTGCGTGAGCAGTGTTATTATTGTGCGGATGAAGTGAGGATGATACATTGATAGATAACATGATGACCCGTGTAAAAGTAAATAACGAGATCGATCTGTGTGAGATCATCGCTCCCAAGGCGCGTAAAGTGGAAGAGATACGCCATCGTATAGAGGCGGCTCTGCAGTATGCGCGTGTATCATATTTCCTTCGCTGGCAGGAACCCAATTTCTTTGCCAGGGTATTTATGCGGGAACATCCAAAGCTGATATTCTGCATCAACTCCGCCCAGATGGATGATGCAATGGCTGTTTTTGAGGAATTGCAGCTTACGGAGCAGGATGTCAGGATGCTTGGAAACAAGAGTAAAAATAAATATTGAAAATAATTAAAAAACTGCTTGACAGCCGGCTGCATTTTTGATATCATCTGTATTCGGTGATTGACGCTGCCTTGGCGCAGCTGGTAGCGCGCATCCTTGGTAAGGATGAGGTCGGCAGTTCAAATCTGCTAGGCAGCTTTCACTTCGAGGTGTGGCTCAGTTTGGCTAGAGCACCGTGTTAGGGACGCGGGGGCCGCTGGTTCGAATCCAGTCACCTCGACTGAAGGAAACCCCTTAAAGCATAGGCTTTGAGGGGTTTTTTCTTTATGAGGGCCTGAGTTTGGGAGGTAAGCAGAAAGAATGAAACTGATCAAAGCACTTATTCATCCCAAAATGATTCGGATTCCGGATTGGTAGTGTTGGCTCTTGCAGCAGAGATAGCTTATACTACCGTCCGCCGACTGTAAGGAGGGGGACTAACTTACAAGGTCATATAAAGACACATTGCCGGAGAAAACGCTGATAGAAAAAGTGGTAGAAGCCGGGCGTTATGCACCGAGCGGCGGAAATAACCAGACAACACACTTTCTGATCTTGACTGATAAGTCTATGCTTGATGAGCTTGCGGGACTCGTAAAGACAGAGTTTTCAAAGATGGAGATCACGGAGGATATGTATGCCTCTCTTAAACATGCCATAAATGCTGCTAAAACAGGAAACTATGTTTTTCACTATGGAGCGCCTGTTCTTATCGTAACGGCAAACCGTAAGGGATACGGAAATGCGATCGCAGACAGCGCCTGTGCGCTTGAAAATATGATGATCACAGCTAATGCGCTTGATCTGGGATCCTGCTGGATCAACCAGCTGCACTGGCTTGATGAAAACGAGCAATTGCGGTCATATCTGGAAGCAAGAGGGTTGAGGGAGGATGAAACGATAACTGGCGGCCTGATCATCGGTTATACGAAAAAGGGCCTGCCTGAACGGACTCCGCTTGAGAGAAAAGGAAATCCTGTAACATGGGTAGATACGGAGGGATGAAGATGGTTTTCGATAAAGACAGATATGATTCAGCTCAATTGTTGGAGAAGTGGCTCGAAGCTGATAAGGACGCCCGAACAATAGTTGTTGATGGTATTGAGGTTGAAGGATATGAACCGGATCACGAAGATCTGATACAGCTGTTCTGGAAGAGCATTACGGCTATTGATAACAAGGTTCAGGAGTTTTGTTCCGAAGAATGCAACAGATCCGGTGAAGACAGTAAGAACTATGTGACCGATCTGTCCTGGGTATCACTGGAAGACGGACAGTTAGAAATGGGATACTGGGGGAGGTTTGTTAATGTTGAACTGAGGGTTTCTCTGGATGACCAAATGAATATAACGGATATATATTTTCAATAGATCCAAGTGGTGGTGAGAGACGATGAAGGTTGATAAGTATGTAAAAGGTGCTGTCAGGCAGTTTTCATATTGGTTTGCGCATGGGACGATCGGAGGCGGTCTGCTTAACGGTATAGATTATACAAGTTCTCTGACAGAAGAGAGTTCCTTTGCGGAACAGGCATATATCATTTTCATGAATAACCTGGATTATGATGATAATAAAGTTGAACCGCCATTTGAGGCATGGGAAACTGAAGGTGAGCCGGTAAGCTCTGAAAGCTGGAATGGATGATACAGAATAAGGACGGTGCCTTTATAGAATAACCGGCAAAGGATAAGCTCCAATGCCGGTTTTTTGTTGTATTGCAGATCGGAGCATCTGTATAGCGCCGGTGCTCTTTTCCTTTTCCACCACATATGCCCCTCAGAATGGTCCGCAGAGCTCGTCTGATACATCACGAGCATATTCTACTACTCTGTGACCAGAACTCGTCTGCGAGGCAGATAGAGACCTTTAACGAGGTGCCCTGCGGCGGGACGGGATATGAGATGGCGGAGAGGTATGACGGCGCCGGGGAGAGAGATGAGATGGCGTGGGACAAAAGTCTATTTATAAAGTTTATTAGATGATGAGGCGGCAATCTCTTTAGACCGGCAATCACCCTCTCCTTCGTGGCGGCACTGTAGTGATGATTTTGCTGCTGTTTTCGTAAAAAATTCATAGGATATATTCCTTATACTTTTGACCGGTTTTCATAGTATATATCCTACGAAAAATGTATCTATGAGTAATAAGGAAGACGATTACGCTTATACTCATCGCCGGGGTCAGACCCATCTTTGGTATTGCCATAGAGGGATTTGACCCGTGCTGGAAATGCTTGACGGTATTGAGTTTTTGAAATCTTGGGTTGGAGATATATTGAAAAAAACTCCAAGATGGATATAGAATCGAACAAGGACCTCTGCAGTTGTGCGGAGGTTTTTTGGGTTCAAAAGGTACTAAAGCGGATAAGAATGTGGTAAAATGGCTTGTGAGTTTGTATTCCGGTTTTATGTACGCTTTAATAATAACTGATTTTCTAAATGTATGAAGAAAGGATCGTTTATGAAAAAAATAGGATTGGTAGGTGGGACCGGACCTGAATCCACAATTATGTATTATAAAGAATTAAACTCCAGAATTGATAAGATCACAGATGGAAAGCATATGCCGGAGATCATTATTGAGAGTGTGGATTTCAGAAGAACATGGGATTATGTTTCTTCGGAGAAATATGACCTTCTTAAGGAATATCTTTCCGAGAAAGTATATTGTCTGAAAAAAGCAGGTGCGGAAGTAATATCTTTGACGGCTGTGACAATGCATATTGTGTTTGAAGAATTGGTTAAAAATACAGGTGTTTCGTTGATCAGTATTCCTAAAGTGGTCTGCAAAGAGGTAAAGAATAAAGGATATAGAAAGATACTTCTTCTTGGAACCATTTTTACAATGGAACAGGATTATATGAAAAATGATTTCAAAGATGCCGGTATAGAAGTATTTATACCTGATGAAAATGATCGGAACCTTGTGGCAAAACGCATTTTTGAGGAATTGGAACTGGGAATTGTTAAAGAAAGCACATTAAAAGAGTTTCAAAGCATAATAGATAAAATGCGGGATCAATACGGTATTGAAGCAGTTGTACTGGGGTGTACGGAACTTCCTCTTTTGCTGAATTCGGAGAATTGTTCTGTTCCGTGTCTGGACAGCGTTGAAATACACATAAATTATTTGATTCATGAGGCTGTATAGGGGAATATATTCCAATTTTGTGGAGGATAACATATATTATCAGCAATACCTCTGCTGATGAGATAGAGATTGCGGCCGGCCGGCAGGAGATTATCCGAAAAGAAGAACCTTTTTTGAAATATTTTACACAGCTCGATTTTCCGGATGTGTCGATGTGGACATATCAAAAGAGATGAATGCTAAAAAGTGGATACACTTAATGATTCGACCCGAATTGCAGAAATAGATGTTACAAGCAGCCGTTATGCATATAAAAGAACGGAGTGACCAGCCACAACGGAATTGAGAAGGGATATCTGTATATAATAGATGAAGGATTATATAGTTGATGATTGAAATCACATACTTTCAACTTTTTTTGTTTATAACGATAATATGGATAATGATCCGTTTTGCGGTAGCGATAAAAACGAAAGCATTTTCGGTAAAGCGAGAATTGAAACTGCTTTTGGTTTATGTGTGTATCGTTGTTATTTGCAGATTTGTATATTTCGGATTCCATCTTGAGGA
>CADAHD010000198.1 GCA_902787595.1 uncultured Lachnospiraceae bacterium | reverse complement strand
GCCCAGAGGCATGTAGATATTTACATGGGCGATCACTACGGATACCGCATCGTCTGCCACGCCGCTCTTGTCGGACTGTACATGTACATCGGATGCATAAGCCAGCGTCTTAAAGAAGTCGATATTGTTATTGAAGATATCCCGCTTCTCGGCCATATCGCTCACAACAAATACCTGCGCCTTCTTTGACGGAGGTACGTTCATGCCGGTACGCGCGTTTCTTATGCCGCGGATAGCTTCCTTTATGGTCTCGATAGCTGTCTCCTCTGCAGGGAAGCTGCGCTTTTCATCATATACCGGCCAGGAGCTGATCATTATGGATTCTTCCTCGTCCTGAAGGTTGCAGAATATCTCTTCCGTAACGAAAGGCATATAAGGATGAAGCAGCTTGAGCGCATCGATGAGCACCGTCTTCAGTGTATAAAGCGCCGCATTCTTATCCCTGTCATCATCCTTCTGATACAGCCTGGGTTTTACCATCTCTATATACCAGTCGCAGAACTCATCCCAGATGAAGTCATATACCTTCTGAACCGCAACGCCCAGCTCATACTTCTCCATATTATCGGTAACATCCTTTATAAGGCTGTTGACTTTGGATGTGATCCACTTATCGGCAGGCTTAAGATCCGCATCATCGGGTTTAACCGGCGCTTTTTCCATGTTCATCATGATAAAGCGTGATGCGTTCCAGATCTTGTTTGCAAAGTTTCTGTTTGCTTCTACCTTTTCATAATAGAAACGCATATCGTTTCCGGGTGCATTGCCTGTTACCAGTGTAAGTCTTAGCGCATCTGCGCCGTACTTGGCGATTATCTCCAGCGGATCGATACCGTTACCCAGGGACTTACTCATCTTCCTGCCCTGCGCATCACGAACCAGACCGTGGAACAGCACGGTATGGAAAGGCTTCTCTCCCATCTGCTCATAGCCCGAAAAGATCATTCTGATAACCCAGAAGAAGATGATGTCATATCCGGTTACCAGCACATCTGTGGGATAGAAGTATTTAAGTTCAGGCGTTTCCTCGGGCCAGCCCAGGGTCGAGAAAGGCCAGAGCGCCGATGAGAACCAGGTATCAAGGGTATCGGGATCCTGGGTCAGTTTCTCACAGCCGCACTTAGGACACTTATCCGGTGCAGACTTGGCCACTACGGTCTCACCGCACTTATCGCAGTAATATGCGGGTATGCGGTGTCCCCACCACAGCTGGCGGGATATACACCAGTCGCGGATATTGTCGGTCCAGTTAAAATAGGTCTTCTGCAGGCTTTCGGGAACAAGACGGATATCTCCGTTCTTCACCGCTTCTCTTGCCGGTTTGATAAGTTCGTCCATCTTTACGAACCACTGTGCCTTTACAAGAGGCTCTACCGTGGTGCCGCAGCGGTCATGGGTTCCCACGTTATGCACATGGTCCTCTATTTTAACCAGCAGGCCCATTTCTTCAAGTTCTTTAACGATAGCCTTTCTTGCTTCGTAACGATCCATGCCCTCATACTTGCCGCCGTTTGCATTGATGGTGGCATTATCGTTCATTATGTTGATGATAGGCAGGTTATGGCGCTTGCCCACTTCAAAGTCATTAGGGTCATGTCCCGGGGTGATCTTAACAACGCCGGTACCGAATTCACGGTCAACATATTCATCAGCTACCACAGGGATCTTCCTGTTCATAAGAGGCAGCATCAGATTCTTTCCGATGAGATTCTTATATCGCTCGTCCTCGGGATGTACAGCCACAGCGGTATCACCCAGCATAGTCTCAGGACGTGTGGTTGCAAATATCAGATACTCTCCGCTCTCCGTATCATCATCATTTAAGATCGGATATTTGATATGCCAGAAATGTCCGGCCTGCTCTTCATATTCAACCTCTGCATCCGAAATGGAAGTATTACATACCGGACACCAGTTGATGATACGTGAACCCTTGTAGATATAACCTTTTTCATGCATCTTGACGAAAACTTCATTTACTGCCTTATTGCAGCCTTCGTCCATGGTAAATCTCTCACGATCCCAATCGCAGGATGAACCCAGTTTTTTAAGCTGGGATACTATGCGTCCGCCATATTCCTTTCTCCACGCCCATGCTCTCTCAAGGAATCCGTCACGGCCCAGATCTTCCTTGCTGAGACCTTCTTCTTTGAGCTTCTCTATGATCTTTACTTCCGTAGCGATGGAAGCATGATCGGTTCCGGGCTGCCAGAGGGCATTGAAGCCCTGCATCCTCTTAAAACGGATCAGGATATCCTGCATGGTATTATCAAGCGCATGTCCCATATGCAGCTGTCCCGTAATGTTCGGGGGCGGGATCACTATTGTAAAAGGCTTTTTGCTCTCATCCACTTCTGCGTGGAAATACTTCTTATCAAGCCATTTCTGATACAGTCTGTCTTCTATGCCGCTGGGGTCATAGGTCTTTGCTAACTCTTTCATCTGTTTATCTCCTTAAAAATCACTTTTGTTCTATCTCTCCATAAGCCAGAACGCCGCGCTGTAGGGGGGCAGCTCACTGCCGCCGCCAAAATCATGCAGCTTTCCCGTTATAAGGTCCGTAGCCTGTCCGCAGCCCGCATCGAAATGAGCGATATAGGGCGCCGAATCCATATTGATGGCAACCATCACGCGTTCCCCGTCGCATTTACGTTCAAAGATGCACTGCTTATTCTGCAGCACCACGCTCCTGAAGCTGCCGTAATTAAGCGCCTTGCTGCCTGTCTTTGCCTTAGCCAGCGCTGCTATAAGATCCGTGAGTTCGTTCCACTGCGGCGCATCAAAGCAGGGACGCAGCGCGGGATCACCCTGGGATTTGTCAGCCTTCACTCCCCATTCACTGCCGTAGTACACGCAGGGGATACCGGGCATGCCGAAGACCATCGCATACACCAGAGGCAGACAGTTCGGATCCTGTATTATCGAAGCTATACGGCTCACATCATGGTTATCCGCAAAGGACAAAAGATGCGCGCCGCGGCAGACGGCCCACGGCTGATCCTCAAACTGACGCAGCAGCGAATGGATTATCTCAAACATGTTTGCTGAGTTAAAGCCTGAATGCAGTCCCTTATATACCTGGTAATTGGTAAGGGAATGGATATGCATCTCATTCAGCATCCTGCCGTATTCGCCGTGAAGCACTTCACCCAACAGGAAAAAGTCCGCTTTTTTGCCGTCGGTGAATTCCCTTAAACGTCTCAGGAATTCATGATCCAGACAATATGCCACATCAAGGCGTATGCCGTCTATATCAAATTCATTTATCCAGCCTTCCACCGCATGGAAGATATGCTGTATAACATCCTCATTATGAAGGTTCAGCTTGACCAGATCGTAATTGCCTTCCCAGCCCTCATACCAGAGACCGTCGTTGTAATTTGAATTGCCTCCGAAATCTATGCGGTTGAACCAGCTGACATAGGCCGAGGATTCACGATTCCTGAGCACATCCTGAAATGCCCAGAAGCCGCGCCCCACATGATTGAACACGCCATCCAGGACCACCTTTATACCCTCTTTATGCAAAGCATCGCAGACTTCTTTAAAATCCGCGTTGCTGCCCAGGCGTGTATCAATCTTTGTATAATCCCTGGTGTTATATCCGTGAGTATCCGATTCGAATACCGGCGAAAAATAAACGGCATTACAGCCCAGCTTCTTTATATGAGGTATCCAGTCCAGCACCTTCAGTATCCTGGACTGCGCCACTCCGTCGTTCTCAAACGGTGCTCCGCAGAAACCCAGCGGATAGATCTGATAAAAAACACTTTCATAAGCCCACATGATCCCGTCCTCTCCGGAAGCGTCTGACGCTTCCCGCAAAAATTGCATTCAAAAAAATGTAAGTGATATTTTATCATATTATATCTGTTTTTTCTACAATAATCTGTAAGAATAATTGTGAAAAATGCAGACTGCCCACATACTGCTGCAGTCCTTTGTCACTCTTCTTCCCAAAACGCCTCAAGCGCCTCACCGATGCGCCTGATATCAGTCACCGAAAACCCCGTCCATTCCCTGGGAAACATGCGCTGGTACGACCGGTCCAGGAAGCGTTCATCCAAAAGAGCCACAACGCCTTTATCCTTCTCTGTTCGTATTACCCTGCCTGCCGCCTGCAGCACTTTGTTCATGCCCGGATAGCGGTATGCATAGTCAAGACCGTTCTCATCAAAGAATTCCTTAATGATCTCCCTTTCACTGCATATCTGGGGAAAGCCCACGCCGACTATGATGCTGCCTATCAGGGCATCCTCCTTAAGGTCTATACCCTCTGAGAATATGCCTCCCAGCACGCAAAAACCGATCAGGCTGCGTGGTTCCTCATCCGCTGCCGGTCCTTCGATCTTCAGCATCCCGCCTCCGGAGAATCTTGCAAGGAAACTTTCGCGCTCCTCTTCGCTCATCCTTTCAGCCTGCCTGATGCATTCCATGCCTCCCAGATGCAGATAGTGTCTCTCAAAGCTGGCATACACCTCCGACATAAAGCTGTACGAAGGGAAAAACACCAGATAATTACCTCTCCTGGATTCAGTTACTTCATATATATATCTTGCCATTTTGAAGAAGGTATCCACATTGCGTTGTTTATATCTGCTTGTAACATCCCGGCAAAGGAAGACTCCAAGCCTGTCTTTGTTAAATGCTGATTCAGCATATACGGCAACATCATCTTTTTCGGCACCCAGCAGCCTTTTGTAATAATTGATGGGCAGGAGTGTCGCAGAGAAGAGAATGCTCGCCCTCCCTCTGGACATACACTCTGCAAGCCGCTTTGCA
>CADAHD010000197.1 GCA_902787595.1 uncultured Lachnospiraceae bacterium | reverse complement strand
AGCTGCTGGTTATTATGCGCATGCATTCCCAGCTGCTTATTGTACTTGGTAGCAAATTCGCCATACAGATCGGCGATACGCGCGATCTGCTCGGGGAAGAGAGAGCCAAAGCTGTCAACGATGTAGATGACATCCACGGGTGACTGTCCCAGCATATCAAGTGCCACTTTGATGTCGCCTTCCTGAGCATTTGATATAGCCATTATGTTTGCGCTGACCTCATATCCTTTACGCTTTGCATCCTCTATCATATCCACTGCGGTAGGGATCTGGTGTATATAGGTAGCTACACGTATCAGGTCCAGGGGGCTGTTTGCCTTATCCACGATATCGGTCTTATAATCGCAGCGTCCCACATCAGCCATGGCAGCCAGCTTAAGACCGGTGTCCTTGTTCTCTCCTATAACATTGAAGATATCCTCATCATTGGTGAACTTCCATTTGCCGAACTTGTTTACATCAAACATTTCCTTGCTGCACTTGTAGCCCAGCTCCATATAATCCACGCCGGCCTTGATATTAGTCATATACAGAGCCTTGACGAACTCATCGGTAAAATAAAAATCATTTACCAGACCGCCGTCACGCATTGTGGCATCTACCACGCGTATCGCTTCCCTGTAACCTAAAAGCTTTGATAACTCTTTCATAAAAATGGAACCTCCGTTTCCGATAATTTACCGATGTATAGTCTATCACAAAAAGCCCGTATGTACAATAAATTATCAGCAGAATAAATATGCCGCCGCAGCGTGGGATATCGGCTTTTTCTCACTTCTTCCGGGACAGCGTGGCATAGTAGCAGGGCACCCCGTGTTTCTTCAGTTCTCCGTCCCCATTTGTGTCTTCATATATATCAAGCAGTTCGAAACCGGCGCGTATCTGCCCTCCTATCTGCTCCTCTATCGTGTGCGAAAACTGTACGCCGTGATCGCCTTTTTTTAATATCTCCATCTGATCGGCATTTATCAGCGGATCAAAGGGCAGATGCTGGGTGATCTTCGCTTCCTCTTCCCAAAACAGATAGTTGATCCCGTTCTGGAATCCCGCCATCATTATGCCGCCGCTTTTTAACACCCTGGCGCACTCTTTCCATAAAGGCTCTATGTCCCTTATATAGTGATTGGATACGGGATGCACGATCAGGTCAAAACTCTCATCTGCAAAAGGCAAAGGCGCAGCCATATCATGGCGCACTATATCAATATCATAGCCCTCCCGCTCAGAGACCATCCTTTCGCTCTCCAGCTGTTTTACGGAAAGATCCAGCACGGTACACCGCGCTCCAAGCGCAGAAAGGACAGGCATCTGCTGTCCTCCGCCTGCGGCAAGCCCCAAAACCCTGCATCCCTTCAGTTTCGGAAACCAGTTCCCGGGCACGCATCTTGTGGGCGTCAGCGATATATTCCACTCCCCTTTAAGGGCATCTTCATATTCTTCATGTGTAACAGGGATCCCCCATTCCCAGCCCTCATCTATCCAGCGGCCGATGGTCTCTGCGTTAATATCGGTATAATCCATGCTCAAGTTCTCCCCTTACCGGTAAATTCTCTTTACAAGCCGGCGGCTGCAAAACACCTTCGGATCAGTTGCCAATCAAGGTCTTCAGGTCGTGACGGCAACTCAGATTAACACATATCCGATATCCGGGCAATACTCTCAGTCCGCTTCACAGCTGCATAACAAGGGACTTGCAGAATCGTTCTCCTGATAATAAAATAAAACTTGCTTCTCCGCCAGACGGAGCGCGCCCGGCCAGAGCAGGCAGAAGCAGACGATAATGTACCATATCCCTTTATCCAGGAGACCATACACATGCCCGGTAAGATCTACGAAACCCTGACCATCGCTTTTTTCAGCCTCTTTTCGGGAAAGCTGAAAAACAAGCTCATAGACGAACAATATGAATTCAACAAAAGCGCCTGGAAAAAGCTTAACGGCAGCGGAAAGTTCTTTGAATGGCAGCCCAAACTGGATGTCATGCGCTACGGCCATGCCGGCCCTTTAAGCCGCAAACTGTTTTTCAACGGAAAGCATCTGACAGCAGCCAATAACGCCTGCGAAGTTATAGGCGTCTACAATGCCCTGCACGCCTTTGGCCGGGATAAAAGCCTGCCCGAACTGATAAAGGAATTCTCTAAACGCGGCGTGTGCGCAAACGGCTGTTTCGGCACTTCGCCCAAAGCCCTCAAACGCTATTTTGAAAAGGAAGGCTATAAAACCGAGCTGCTGATCGGTAAAGACTTAAGCGATGAAGCGCTCAGCGCCTGGGAAAAAGAATACAATGTCTTTCTGCTCACTTCCTTTAACCGCGGTTATAACCCTTTTCATATGGTACATACCATGTGCATAAGCCACGAAAAAGACGGTTTCATCCGTCATAACGATTATCGCCCCCGCACCCCGCTAAAAAGCCTTAAGGAGGGGGTATACGGATATAATGAAGGAGAATCGCGGCCAATCTGTCTTTTGGCTGTAAAACCCACTCCTTAAGCATTTCCTATAATATTATTTATATCAAAAAGAGGCCCTGTCTTCCAGCAAGGCCTCTTTACATTTATGCCACCCGTGGTAGCACAAAAATCTTTATTGTTCATACACATCCAGATACCAGATACCGGTGTCTCCCCGCTTTATCAGCTCTTCGCCGGTATAACTGCCTATGATCCCTTTATCCGAATCGGTTACGATCACACTTACAGTCGCCAGCGGGCAGTTATTGGATGGAGCACAGGGCTCAACAGTAATATGGACATGCGCGTCACGGTCAGTTATCAGTATGCGCTCATTATGCTGAGTTCCGTGAATATCAGTCTCGCGCTGCACTTCCGCGCCCTCGATCAGAAGCATCGGTGCGCACATAGGATTCTCCCCAAAATCATATGTCCCGGAATCCTCAAAGAAGGTTACCCCCTCTTCATCCCACGATACAGATATTTCTACCCCTTCAAAACCGTAATCATACTCTTCGTAATCTTCATCCGGCATAGGCTGTTCATCAACCGTTTCATTCGTGTTGTTCGCTGCAGCAGGTTCTGCTGTCGGCTCCGGGTCTGCTTTGGTGTCACTTTCCGCAGCCGCATCTGTATCTGTTTTCGTATCAGATGTTTCCGTTATACTGCTGCTTTCCTCTTCCGATGTGCCAACGCTCCCTCTTCCGCCGGCAGCGCTTCCACTGTCACCACATCCGGCCAGCAAAGCTGCCATCATTATCGCTATTATCAATTTCCTTTTCTTCATAATCTCCTCCCAATTTTTTATTCTGCGGACAAGAATAGCACAATATTTTCCAAAGTACAATATTTTTATTGTCTGCTGTTCACAATTAGTTCATATTTGATACATACACAATTCACAAATTATTAATATTTTGTTGAAATTCCCATAAAAAACACTATAATCATTCGTATCTCATACAAATACCAGTCAAACAGCCGTAAATATTTAAACGGCTGCCAATGATTCAAAGGGAGGAAAAAGTTATGAGTAAAAAATGGTTACGAAGATTTATGGGAGTTTCAATGGCAATGGCAATGAGCCTGACAGCCTGCAGCGGATCAGGCGGAACTAACACCGCCCCGGCTGCCACCGCCGATGTTGCAACTTCCGCAGCCGTGCAGATCTCAAGCTTCTCGCGGATCTCCGGAACATATTTGCGCCCGATCGGACAGTCGTGGCTGCAGTAGTAGTTGCACAGTTCGGGAGCCTGATAGACGTCGGACATGAGCAGGACATCCTGTGGGTTGGGGAGCTGCTTCCCGTTCTCGATCCGCTCGAGCTTATCATCGGAAATACCGATCTGCTCCGCAGCGTGCTCCCGGGACCAGCCAAGAGCTTCCCTCTTAGAACGGTATAATGTTGGTGCATTTTTCACATCTGCCATTTTAGTACCTCACGCTTCATCTCATATCACATCTCGGACTGTATTTTTTGGTGAAAACCTGTAATAATTATAGCATAAGTGAACGAAACATACTTGTACAAAAAGAAGGAAGGAGGCGTCTATGGAACTGAACGAGAGACTGAATGAAAAAAACAGGAAGATCCTCAATATCGTTATCATCGTTCTTCTGGTCGCCATCGCAGCGATATCGTTTTTCTGTATCTCCGGGGTGGCATCCTCGGAGGACAGCTTCACAGGGACCTACAGCTCACTGGATGAAAAACGGACGAATGTAACGGAACTGATGGGAGTGACGGCGGCATCTTCGACCGCGATCTCGCTGCTCCCCGGGGATGCCGGGACCCCGATCGCGGAGGAACTGGCGGATCTCAGCGGTTACTTCATGTTTATTCTGGCAGCGATCTACCTCGAGAAATGGATGGTGACGATCACCGGCGTGATGGCGTTCCGGTTCCTCATCCCGATCGGCTGCCTGATCCTCATCGCGGCGCGGCTCTTCGCCGGGGAGACCTGGAGGGCCGTCGGGATCAAGCTCATCCTGTTCGCCCTCATGATGTTCGCGATCATACCGGTCAGCGGGATCGTGACCGAGAAGATCGATGCCAGTTATGAGGCGTCCATCCAGCAGACGATCGAGGATACGCGGAACAATACGCAAGAGATCCAGAATACGGTCGGAGACGAGGAAGATGACACGGTCATCGAGAAGCTGTTCAACAAAGTGAAGGGCGGCGTCAACGGACAGCTCGAAAAGTTCGAGAACACGCTGAACCGGATCACGGAATCCATAGCTGTGCTGATCGTGACTTCCTGCGCGATCCCGATCGCGGTCCTGATCTTTTTCCTCTGGCTCGTCAAGCTGCTGACCGGTGTCAGCATACAGATCCCCCAGG
>CADAHD010000196.1 GCA_902787595.1 uncultured Lachnospiraceae bacterium | reverse complement strand
CATACAGAAGCTTGATAAAATACCTGAAGTTCATAATGACATGATCTATTCGGCTATATGTGAGGAAACAGGACTTGTAGGCGCTACGGTAGTATTGTTTTTGCTGGGGCTGATAGTATACAGATGCCTGATGATAGCTTTAAACGCCCGGGATACATACGGGATGCTGCTGGCTGCGGGAGTAATGATACATATAGCCCTGCAGACGATATTGAACGTAATGGTTGTGACGAATACCATGCCCAATACGGGTGTCAGTCTGCCCTTTATAAGTTACGGCGGTTCGTCCGCGCTGTTCCTGATGCTGGAGGTGGGGCTGGTGCTTCGTGTGGCAAGGCATAACCATCGGTGAGAGATATGGATGATTCCATAAGAACAAGACGTAATATCCTGATAGTTGAAGTAATAATATGCATATTGCTGGGAGTGTTCTTTTATGTGCTCAATGAGTTCAAGATCACCAGCATTATCGTACAGGGAAATAAGCATTATAGCGTATCGGAAATAAGCAATATCATAGAAAACGGCTGGTTTGGCGATAACTCGCTTATAGTGTCACTCAAGTACCGGCATAAGGCTTTTAAGAACCTGCCTTTCGTAGAGACTATGGAAGTCAAAGTTGAGGATCGTAATACCATCAGGGTTGTGGTATATGAAAAAGCGCTGGCCGGATATATAAGATATCTTGACCGTTATATGTACTTTGATAAGGACGGTATCATAGTTGAGAATGCCGATGTGCCTACAGAAGGCATACCTCTGGTAACAGGGCTGGAATTTGAACGCCTGACCATGTATGAACCGCTGCCGGTAGGTGACAAAGCGGTATTCCAGACGATACTGGATGTGACCAAGATACTGTCAAAGCACAATATGAGCGCGGATAAGATCTACTTTAACGAGAAGCTGGAGATGACGCTGTACTTTGGCGAGATGCGCATACAGATGGGCAGCAGCGATATGCTGGAAGAGAAAATACAGCAGGTTGCAGCCATCATGGAAACCGTTAAAGGACAGGAGTTCAGCGGGGTGCTGGATCTGAGCTCATATGACAGTAATACAAGCAGTTTCAGCTTCCAGGGAGATGAAGAATAATTGACTACTTTAGTCAACGCCCTTAAAATGCGTGTTTTTTTAAGGCTCAAAGCTGTTGCGCAATAAAAAAAATAATTATATTATAAAAAAGCGCTAAGACAGTGTTTACACTATGTAGTAGGAGTGCAGAGGGCTTTTATACAATATCCTGTGCGCTATCACCATTAGGAGGTAAAAAAATTGTTTGAATTAACAGATGAGAAAGCAAGTGAGATTGTAAAGATCAAGGTAGTTGGTGTAGGCGGTGCAGGAAATAACGCTGTTAATCGCATGCTGGAAGAGGGAATAGCCGGTGTTGAGTATTACGCCGTTAACTGCGATAAGCAGGCGCTGCTCAATACATCAGCAAGACCCGTTCAGATCGGTGAGAAGACAACCCAGGGCTTTGGAGCCGGAGCTGATCCCGAGGTCGGCTGCGCTGCAGCTCAGGAGAGCATAGACGAGATCAAGGAAGCCATTGATGGAGCTGATATGGTTTTCATAACCGCAGGTATGGGCGGCGGAACCGGTACCGGAGCTGCTCCTGTTGTGGCTAAGGTGGCAAAGGAAATGGGCGCGCTGGTTGTAGCGGTTGTGACCAAGCCTTTCAGCTACGAAGGTGATGTGCGTATGCAGAATGCATACAGCGGCATCGAGAATCTCAGAAACAATGTTGATACCATGGTGGTCATTCCCAATGATAAGATCATCGAGATAGCTGACCGCAGCATGACCAAGAAGGAAGGCTTCAAGAAAGCTGATGAGATCCTGCAGCAGGTAGTACAGAGTATAACTGAGCTGATAAACAACGTTCTGGATGTTAATATCGACTTTGCCGACGTAAAGAAGGTTATGTGCAATGCCGGTATAGCTCATGTGGGTGTTGGCTTTGGTTCAGGTGATGAGAAGGCCATGGATGCCGTTAAGCAGGCTGTTGAGAGCAAACTCCTTGAGACTAACATTAATAATGCAAGAGCAGTGCTGCTTAATGTTACGGCCGGCAATTATACAATGTATGATGAGCAGACCATTTCCGAGTATATCGTATCCCAGACCGGCAGGGCTGTTAACCTGATCATCGGTTCCAATGATGTTGAGGATGAGGATATGCAGGAGAAATGCAAGGTCGTCCTTATCGCAACCGGTATAGATGATCCCCTGCTTCATTCCGCAGGAAGGATAGTTAATCCCAACCAGTACCGCAGCAATGTGCGTCCCGGACAGACAAGCACGCTGCCCCAGCTGAACAGGGGACAGTACAATACTGCTCAGGGTATGCCTCAGATGCCACAGATGCCCCAGCAGCAGATGCAGCAGAATGATTTCGCTCAGCGCGGCATGAATAATCCTGCGGCAAGAGGAGGGATGGCACAGTTCCCCGGAACGGTTCAGGATATGCAGGAACAGAATATGCAGAATATGCAGCAGTATGATGATCCCAACATGATGCCTTCACAGGGAGTGCCTATGGGAACAAATAATATACCACGTTTCAATAACGGAGTGGCTAACGGCGGATTTAATGCATCTGCAGGTACGGGCCGTATTCCTACCAAGCCCCGTGAGCAGTTTGACATTCCCAGTTTTATCAGCCGCAGCAAGAACAAGAAGCGTGATGATTAGAATACACTGACAGAGATGAGACAGAGCCCCCTGGATAAGGGGGCTCTTTTAAAGAGATTCAGGGAGGAGCTTATTGTGAAAAGCGGAAAGCTTGAGCTTGACAGCGGCAGAACGCTGATAGCCGGAATTTTGAACCTGACGCCTGATTCGTTCAGTGACGGCGGCGCCTGGGAACGTGAGGGCGTGCTGAAGATCGTTGAACGCATGATAGCTGAGGGTACGGATATGATAGATGTGGGCGCAGAGTCCACCCGCCCGGGAGGGGCACCCGTCAGTGAAGCTTTGGAACTGGAGCGGCTGATCCCTGTTCTGGCTGCGATACGCAGGCATTTTGACATATATATATCTGTAGATACTTATAAGCCGGCGGTTGCCAAGGCAGCTATAGAGGCCGGGGCTGACATGATCAATGACATAAGTGGCCTGGGCTATGAGGATGGCAGGATGGCAGAGGTGGCCGCGCATTATAAAGCTCCCATTATTATAATGTATAATGCGAATTATCCTCATGAGGATAAGGAAAAGGATCTGATGAAGCATATCAACGCCGTTCTTTTTGAAGCGGCGGGCAAAGCAATGCAGGCCGGCGTGCCGGAGGATAAGATCATTATCGATCCGGGAGTGGGCTTTGCCGGAGGCACGGAGAATGATCTGCGCATTTTGCGTGAGCTTGAGGATATTAAGAGCTGGGGCTGGCCGGTAATGCTGGGAACTTCGCGCAAATCCGTGATCGGCAATACGCTTAAACTGCCTGTGGATCAGAGAGAGGAAGGCACGCTTGTTACCACCGTACTGGCAGCGCAGGCAGGCGTTGATATAGTGCGGGTTCATGATGTGCTTGGGAACCGCCGCGCGATCGATATGCTGGAGGCGATAGGCTGATCTCTGCTGTATGATAATTGAAAAAACGACCTGTCAAGAAAAAATACTTGACAGGTCGTTTCCATTCTGGCATAATACGCTTTGTTATGGAAAAAATAGTAGAGCAGGGCATACTATACGATTTTTACGGGCCTCTGTTGACAGAGCATCAGCAGGAGATATACGAGGCCTGTGTTTATGAGGATCTAAGCCTTGCGGAAGCGGCCGAGCGTTTTGGGGTCAGCAGACAGAATATACACGATCTGCTCAAACGCTGCGATAAGAGCCTTAAGGAATATGAGGAACGCCTGGGGCTGATAGCGCGATTCCGTGAAAACAGGGACAGCCTGGAGAGCATCAGGCAGCTGATAGCAAAAGACCGCAAAGCGGATGGCTCACGAACATTAAATACGGCGGAGACAAACGGACTGCTGCAGGCAGTCGATCATCTGCTGGATGAGATATAGGATACTGATATATGGCATTTGAGAGTTTAAGCGATAAATTACAGAATATCTTCAAGGGCTTGAAGGGCAAGGGCAAGCTGACCGAGGCTGATGTCCGCGGAGCCATGAAGGAAGTTAAGATGGCGCTGCTTGAGGCAGACGTTAACTTCCGCGTGGTAAAGCAGTTTGTAAAGTCTGTTGAGGAGCGCGCCGTGGGCGAGGACGTTATGAACGGACTCAATCCCGGACAGATGGTCATCAAGATAGTAAACGAAGAGATGACAGCCCTCATGGGCAGCGAGACAACGGAACTTAAGCTGCAGCCGGGTAAGGCTACCACGGTCATAATGATGTGCGGTCTTCAGGGTGCAGGTAAGACCACCACTACAGCCAAGATAGCCGGCAAATTAAAGCTGAAAGGCAAAAAGCCCCTGCTGGTAGCCTGCGACGTTTACAGACCTGCCGCTATCGAACAGCTGCAGATAAACGGAAAGAAACAGGAAGTTGACGTGTTTGCAATGGGCACGGATCAGAAGCCTGTAGATATAGCAAAGGCCGCTATGGCTTATGCAGAGAAAAACGGACATAATGTGGTCATCATCGATACCGCGGGCCGCCTGCATATAGATGAAGATATGATGCAGGAGCTCATCACCATCAAGGAGCAGATAGAAGTTCATCAGACACTGCTGGTGGTCGATGCCATGACAGGTCAGGATGCGGTCAATGTTGCAAAGGAATTCGATGAGAAAGTAGGCGTCACCGGCGTTATCCTTACAAAGATGGATGGCGATACAAGGGGCGG
>CADAHD010000195.1 GCA_902787595.1 uncultured Lachnospiraceae bacterium | reverse complement strand
GCCTAATGACGGGGCATTCATCACCGACAGGCTGAGCGAGGCGGCTCTTAAGACCTGTATAAAATACGGCCCACAAGCTATGTCCGAGCCGGATAATTATGAGGCCAGATCGAATCTGATGTGGACCGGATCGATAGCCCTCAATCATCTGTTCACCTTCGGAAAAGGCGGAGGGTGGAGCGTACATCCCATAGAACATGAGCTTTCGGCTTTTTATGATCTGACCCACGGAGTGGGGCTTGCCATACTGACGCCTGCCTGGATGAAATATGTGCTTTCTGATGTTACGGTAAAGCGCTTTGCCATGTACGCCCGTAATGTATGGGGGGTTACCGATGAAGATGACCGTGCCGCGGCAAACGCCGGCATCTTCCTGACGGAAAGATTTTTCAAAGAACTGGGTATGCCCTCTAAGCTTTCGGAAGTGGGTATAGATGATACGCATTTTTCTGAGATGGCAGCGGAAGCAGTCCGCACCAGCAGCCTCTCCACCAGGGCTTATGTTAAACTTAATGCTTCTGATGTGGAAGCGATCATGGGGACGGTTCTGTGATCGTCCCGGAAACACGGGCTTTTTTAGCTGTTAAAGGTCAATTCTGGGGCAAAATCAACCGCAGAACCGTCCCCATGATTGACCTTGACAAAATCGGTTAATGTAGTATACTATCTGTCGTTGAGGCAAAGGCGCCATGAGCAGATGCTCGTGGTGTCTTTTTTTATGGCTTTTTTTCGGAGGAGAGTATGTCTAAATTCGTATTCGTAACCGGTGGTGTGGTATCTGGCCTGGGTAAAGGCATTACGGCTGCAAGCCTGGGAAGGCTCTTAAAGGCCCGTGGTCTGAAGGTGGCAGCTCAGAAGCTGGATCCTTATATAAATGTTGATCCGGGGACTATGAGTCCCTATCAGCACGGAGAGGTCTATGTGACTGAAGATGGTGCGGAAACGGATCTGGATCTGGGGCATTACGAAAGATTTATTGATGAGGATCTTAACAAGTATTCAAACCTCACCAGCGGGCGCGTATACTGGAATGTACTGAATAAAGAGCGCTGCGGCGAATACCTTGGAAGCACAGTACAGGTTATACCGCATATAACAAATGAAATAAAGGAATTTGTATATCAGCTGGAAAAAAAGACCGGTGCCGACGTGGTGATCACCGAGATCGGCGGGACCATAGGCGATATCGAATCACAGCCGTTTATAGAAGCGGCAAGGCAGATAAGCCTTGAGCAGGGACCGGATAACTGTCTGTTCATACATGTGACTCTGGTACCTTATCTGCACGGTTCGGAAGAGCATAAGTCCAAACCTACGCAGCATTCCGTAAAGGAACTGCAGGGAATGGGCATACATCCCGATGTGATAGTACTTCGCTGCGACGAGCATCTTGAAAAGTCGATCTTTAAAAAGATTGCCATGTTCTGTAACGTTAAGGAAGACTGCGTTATAGAAAACATTACCCTTCCCTGCCTTTATGAAGCGCCCCTTATGCTTGAGGACGAAGGCTTTTCGGGCATAGTATGCAGGGAGCTTAAGCTTGAGACCAAAGAGCCGGACTTAAGCGAGTGGAGGGCGATGGTAGACCGCATAAAGAAGCGCAGCAAGCGTGTGCGTATCGGTATCGCAGGAAAATACGTGCAGCTTCATGATGCATATCTTTCCGTGGCTGAGGCTCTTCATCATGCGGGATATGCAAATGATTCATTTGTTGATATAAGCTGGATTGACACGGAGCAGTTAAATGAGGATAATATTGCGGATGAGTTAAAGGATCTGCAGGGCGTGATAGTACCCGGCGGCTTCGGTGAGCGCGGCATAGAGGGCATGATACTCACGGCAAAATACGCAAGAGAGAATAAGCTGCCCTACCTGGGGATCTGCCTGGGCATGCAGATAGCCGTGATAGAATATGCGCGTAATGCAGCCGGATATGCAGACGCTAATTCAGGCGAGTTCAATAAGGAATGTGCGCATAAAGTGATCGACTTTATGCCCGGACAGAATGATGAGATAGAAAAAGGCGGAACCCTGAGACTTGGTGCATATCCCTGTGTTATAGCGAGGGGCAGCATGATGGAGAAATGCTACGAAAGCACAAACATCTCAGAGCGTCACAGGCACAGATACGAATTCAATAATGATTACAGAAAACCTCTTACAGATGCGGGACTTAAGTTAAGCGGTATGTCCCCGGATGAGCATCTGGTGGAGGCAGTGGAACTTCCGGACCAGCCTTTCTACGTAGGGGTCCAGTTCCATCCGGAATTAAAATCCAGGCCCAATAAACCGCATCCTTTATTTAAGATGCTGGTGGCAAAGGCTTTAGAGAGGAGCAACTCATGATACAGAAAAACAGAAAAGTGATCACCGAAGACGGTCAGGTTTATGAAGGCACAGGCTTCGGTGCCGATGTAAACAGGGTGTGTGAGCTCGTTTTTAACACATCAATGGCGGGCTATCAGGAGATAGTATCGGATCTGTCCTATACGGATCAGGCCGTGGTGATGACATATCCGCTGATAGGTAATTACGGTATGGCAGACGAGGATTACGAATGCAGGAATCCGCAGATTGGAGGGATGATCGTTCATGATTATAACGATGAGCCCTCCAATTTTCGTTATACGAAGACTCTTTCGGAAGTGCTGGAAGAGAATCATATTCCCGGCATAAGCGGCGTGGATACAAGGCAGCTGACCAGATCCATAAGGGATATAGGAAGCAGGCGCTGCATCATATGCGATAAGGATATGAGCATGGAAGAGGCGCTGAATATCATCAAGGAAACGCCTGTGCCCCATGATGCGGTAAGCCGCGTGAGCTGCAAAAAACGCTGGTACTCCAGAACCGCAGATCCCAAGTGGAACGTGGTGGCAGTGGACTGCGGTATCAAGCTTAATATAATCCGCAGTTTAAACCGTCACGGCTGTAACGTAACCGTAGTACCTTACAATGTGACTGCAGAAGAAGTTGAAGCGTTAAAGCCTGACGGCTTATTCTTATCGAACGGCCCCGGTGATCCGGAGGATGTTACTCCTGTCATCGAGCTGGTAAAGAAGCTGCGCGGCCGCTTGCCCATCTTCGGTATATGTTTAGGACACCAGATGATAAGCCTTGCTTACGGCGCAAAGACCTACAAGCTTAAATTCGGACACCGCGGCGGCAACCATCCCGTTAAGGATGTTAATACAGGCAAGATAGAGATCACTTCACAGAACCACAGCTATGCGGTAAATAAAGACAGCCTGGAAGGAACGGGACTTAAGCTCAGTCATATAAATCTTCTGGATGATACGGTAGAAGGCGTTGAATGCAAGGAGGACGGCGTGTTCTCCGTTCAGTATCATCCCGAGAGCGCACCCGGACCCCAGGATTCAGACTATCTGTTTGAGCGTTTCATAAAGAATATGCAGGGGGGAAAGTAAGATGCCTAAGAGAACGGATATTAAAAAGATACTTGTTATAGGCTCCGGCCCCATCGTTATAGGACAGGCAGCGGAGTTTGATTATGCGGGAACCCAGGCCTGCCTTGCGCTTAAGGAAGAAGGTTATGAAGTGGTGCTGGCCAATTCAAATCCCGCAACCATAATGACCGATTATACCGTAGCGGATAAGGTTTATATGGAGCCCCTTACACTTGAATATCTGGCGCGTATATGCCGCTACGAAAGACCCGATGCGATAGTGCCCGGCATAGGCGGACAGACAGGGCTCAATTTGGCAATGCAGCTGTATAAAAAAGGTGTGCTTGCAGAGTGTGAGATAGAGCTTCTGGGCACCGATGCAAAGAGTATCGAATGTGCCGAGGATAGAGAATTATTTAAAGAGCTGTGCGAGCGCATAGGTGAACCTGTTGTGCCTTCGGAGATAACCTACAGCGCCGATGAAGCAGTGGCAGCAGCGGAGAAGATAGGTTATCCCGTTATACTGCGTCCTGCCTTTACGCTGGGCGGTACAGGCGGCGGATTTGCCGATGACGAGCCTACACTTCGTGAGATGATGAAGAATGCGCTGGCGCTTTCGCCTGTCCATCAGGTGCTTATAGAAAAGAGCATCAAAGGATATAAAGAGATAGAGTATGAAGTAATAAGGGATTCAAACGATACGGCCATTACCGTATGTAACATGGAAAACCTGGATCCCGTGGGAATACATACAGGTGACTCGATAGTTACGGCACCCAGCCAGACCCTGACAAATAAAGAGTACCACATGCTCAGGGATTCTGCGCTGCGCATCATACGCGCACTTAAAGTGGAGGGCGGCTGTAACGTGCAGTTCGCACTTGATCCCCACAGCTTTAAGTATTATGTGATAGAGGTCAATCCCAGAGTATCACGTTCCTCTGCACTGGCTTCCAAAGCAAGCGGTTATCCCATAGCAAGGGTATCCGCAAAGATAGCCGTAGGTATGCGTCTTGACGAGATACAGCTTGCAAATACTCCCGCATGTTTTGAACCTGCGCTTGATTATGTGGTTTGCAAGATACCCCGTTTCCCCTTCGATAAATTCCCGGCTGCGGACAATGCACTCTCCACGCAGATGAAAGCTACCGGCGAAGTCATGAGCGTGGGACGCACCTTTGAGGAGAGTTTCTTAAAAGGCTTAAGATCACTGGAAGAGGGCAACGGTATATTATCCCTCTGCCATCAGGATAAGGATACCCAGGAAATGCTTGAGTACATCAAGGAGGGGCGTGACGACAGAGTTTATTATATCGGTGCGCTTTTAGCCAGAGGTATCGATAAGGCGGCAATCTGCGACCAGACGGGCATTGACATGTTCTATCTTGAGAAGATAGCGCATATAGTTGCCATAGAGAAAGAAA
>CADAHD010000194.1 GCA_902787595.1 uncultured Lachnospiraceae bacterium | reverse complement strand
CATACCCTTTTGATAAAAGGAAATCAGTCGGCTGAACAGGATGCATACAGACGATATAAGGCGAGCCCTTCGGAAAACGTTTATTGTCATCTTCGGCCGGCAGATATGCATGCACGGTAAACTCCGTCTTCCTGCCATCTGTCTCTACGCAGAGCTTTACCAGTTCTCCTCCGACCACTTCGAAGGGATTGCTTTTAGGTTCCTTCGCTTTCGGATCCTCTCCCAAAAGCTCAAAGGAGATCTTTTCGCCTTCCCTCCACCTGCCATACATGTTTTTCTCATAGAATTCACGTAACTTTTCTCTTTCCATAATCATTCTCCTGCTAAAACAAAACACTGCATCAGCTTATCATATATCTCTTTTACCCGTGTTTTGTCCGGCTTGCATCAAAGCTTTTTTATTTTTTCCTTACGCAGACCCTGTACAGTCTTTTCTCCAGCTTATACCTGCTCATTATCTCTTCATTCATATACTCGATCTCAAAGTCTTTAAAGAAATATCTTATATCCTCCTCATCAAAAAATCTCTTGAGTCTCTTATCGTCAGTTTCAAACAGATGATGCTCGATCTCCGTTCCCTGACCGGCGCCATGATTAACATCGTTTATGGAGTTTACACGGAGTATCAGATGTCCTCCCGGAAGCAATATACGCTTTATCTCATCAATGATCCCAAACGTATCCTTCTCCTTAAAATAGTGCAGGCACAGATCGGCTATTATCACTTCGAAGGTTTCATCTTCAAAAGGCATGCCGTCGAGCATGTCAAAGCACTTTGTTTCTTTTATCTCGGGAAAATTTTTCTTAATGAGCTCTATTGCTTTACCTGATCTGTCGCAGGCTATCACTTCTTTGTTTTTATTTATAAGATACAGCGAATCATTCCCGCTGCCGCAGCCCAGATCCGCGACAGGCAGTTTTGCAGCCATGATGATATCATCAAACTTTTCCAGCCAGTCATCGACTGCTATCTTATCTCTCTCGTAATCAAGCTTTGCATGCATGTCGTCCCAGTATTTTATTGAATTTTCTTTTTCCACAGACATTCTCTTACTACTCCCTTATATGATAATTTTAATCTCAAAATCACCTGCATCATTGATCTGCGCCGATATCTCTCCGTTATACTTTTCCACTATCCGCTTTACCACATAAAGCCCAAGCCCGCTGCCCGGCGCATTACCGGAAGTCCCACGGTGAAAGGGCACAAATACATCACTGATATCCGTCTCCTGTCCTAAACAGCTGTCATTGGAAAAGCTCAGCTCAAAAGCCTTATCCTCCACCGGCTTCAACGAAAGATACATTCTGCTCAGCGCATACTTGCGCGCATTGGAATACAGATTTTCCAAAAGACGCCGCATGTCGACTTCACTTGCATATATATCACAACCCTCTTCTGTCACGTCAGCCGTAAAAGTCAGTCCCGCCTTTTCTATCCATTCATGCTGTGATAATGCCACCTCTTCCAGCAGACGCTTCATGGAAAGCTTTACCCTTTCCTCATCATTACTGCTTTCTATCATGGACAGCGCAAAGAATTCATCAGAGAGTTCCCTTAAATAGCTCATCTTTGCCTGCGCTTTATCAAGATACAGACCGCTGTTTTCGGAAAGGGCATCATCCCGTCCGATCATCTGCAGATATCCCATTGCTGCCGTGAGCGGCGTGCGGAAATCATGCGATATTCCGGCCACCATGGTTTTGACTGCCTGCCGGTCTGCCTCCGCTTCCAGGATGAGCTTTTTTTCTTCTTCAACATATTGCTGAAGCTCCTTTGCCAGGTCAAGGCTTTCCCTGTCAAAGCCTTCAACGCGTATCAGCCGTTCCTGTCTCTCCTCCCTGATCTCTTTTAACTGCTGTATAAAAAGACGAAGCTGCCGCTTCTGCTGCACAAGCTTTATGGCAAGCGCAGCAGAAACGACAAGCAGCACAGATATTATAATGAAAAAAACTACATCCCTCATGCTCTAAAACTTTCTTTTCTTCATCCCCCTGTATATGATAGCATACCAGAATAATACTTCCAAAACAAATCCCAGCAGGATATGTAATACTAATCTTATGCTCAGGGCCTCCGAAAAGAGCATCTGCATTTTGTTCATCAATGAAAGATGCGCTATCTGGAAAGCCGCTTTATCAAACCCAAGCACAGTTCCTGCGATCCAGGAGAGGAACGGGATCCCTGCCATGTCAAACAGAAGGAAACGCAAATAGCAACATACCGCTCCGCTCCCGGGATTGCGCGTGCATAGCGCGATAAGCACGCTGCCAAATGCTATGTGAACAAAGATCACCACATACAGTAACATCCGTATCAGTATATGATCCAGTCCGCCGACTCCGTTACGTATAGCACACACTGCATAAAAAGCTACCACCGCAAAACTGCACAGGCTCCCCAAAAGCAGACCTTCAGTCAACAGCTTGCTGAATACTATCTTAAAGCAGTCATTTCCAGCCATGATCTCATAATAGCCCTGTTTTCCTTTGTTATAGAGTTTTCCGGTAACCAAAGCGTATGCCGGCGGGAGCACCATAAGAACAAATAAGAATATGGGTGAACTGTTCATGAGTAGCGTTGAAAGTTCCTCATCCCAATGTCCTATCGTATAAAAAACAGGAAGCGCAGTATACACAACTGTTCCGATAATGATCCATTTCAACACCCCCCTGCTTTTCATCAAGCGATACCATTCAGCCTTTATCAGTCTGTTCATCTCATTCACCCACCTTTCCGATATAATAATCTTCCAGCGACTCCCCCTCCGGATTAAGCCTAAGTATCACCAGATCGTTTTCCGTAACAGTACGTGATATCAGCTCTCTTTCCTCAAAGCGCTCATATATGAAGATCTCGTTATCGTGGGTTACCCTGTAATTCTTTATGTTAAGTTTTTCTTCCAGAACCGCTGTTGTACGGTTTACATCGTTTGTTCCGAGTGCCAGATAGGACCTCGTCTTTGCCAGCAGCTCTTCATGCGATAATTCTTCGATCAGCTTTCCTTCCCGCACTATGGCATAGTCCGTACAAAGCTCCGCCAGCTCTTTTAAGATGTGGCTCGAGATCATAACGGTGATCTTTTTTTCACTTACCAGCTTTTTTATCATATTCCGGATATCTATGATCCCTTCAGGATCCAGTCCGTTGATCGGTTCATCCAGTATCATGATCTCCGGTCCCGGCAGCATCGCCATTGCCAGTCCAAGACGCTGCCGCATTCCCAGCGAAAACTTTCCTGCCGTTTTCTTTCCGGTATCAGCCAGTCCCACAAACTCGAGCATTTCATCGCTTCTTTTCTCATCCGGGATCCCCCGCAGAAAGCGTATATATTCCAGATTCTCTTTTGCACTCATATCAAGATCCATATAAGGTTCTTCGATAATAAAACTGATACGTTCCCTTTTCTTATCCAGTTCTTCCGATCCGAAAAAACGCATGCTGCCGCTGTCCTGTTTGGTAAGCCCTGCCATCATCCTCATGATCGTGGTCTTACCCGCTCCGTTGGGACCTATCAGGCCGTAAATATGCCCTTTTTCCATTTTAAGAGAAAAGCTGTCCACGACTTTCTTTTTGCCGTAACTCTTAGACAGCTGTTCAATTTCTACTATGTTATCCATGATCATTGCCTCCTTATGATCAGGAGTATATAAGGGAAATGTTCAGAAAAAGTTAAGAACGTTCTTAATCTTTGTTAATTTGCCAGACGGTAACCCATGCCCCATACAGTCTCGATATACTCTTCCGTATCATGCGCGGATAATTTGCTGCGCAGATTGCTCATATGCACCTTCACCGCATTATCATCATAATTACCGCTGTCTTCATCCCACAGCGAATCAAAAATGTTGGCGCGGGAAAATATCTTATCCGGATGGGATAATAAGAGTCTTAAGATTGAAAACTCCTTTACTGTGAGCGCCAGTTCATCTCCATTAATGAATGCCCTGCCGTCTCTTATATGGAGTTTAAGATTCTTATGCATCAATACATCCGTATCCCTGTTCGTGCGGCCGCTCCTTCGCATAAGAGCTTCAATACGTACCAGCACTTCGCCCAGATCAAACGGCTTGGTGATGTAATCGTCCGCTCCGATACGGATCACATCGATCTTTGTCTGTACCATATCTTTCGCCGAAAGAACTATAACCGGCACATCGGAATGTTCACGGAGTTCCTTAAGCAGCTGATCCCCGCTTTTATAGGGAAGCATTATATCCAGCAGTATCAGATCATATGCACACGCCTGAGCCAGCTGCGCGCCTTTCATGCCGTCTGCTGCCTCATCCACGATATATCCGTTATCCTTAAGAAATACGCTCAGCAGTTCACGTATCTCAGTATCATCTTCTACCAGCAGGATTTTGTTTGACTCATTCATACACAATACCTTCTTAACAGACCCAATGCCGTAAGTTTAACATAAAATCCACGAGCGGTCCATCAACTTCACAGTCCTCTCACAATATGTAAAATCCGACTCGGGCTGCGGATCCCACTGACCGGCGCCGATGTAGAGTCAAACTTTGAAATACACTATGCGGACAATATTGAAAAAGGCAAGGCAACGATCGTATTGAAAGCAAAAACAGGTTCCGGATATGCCGGAGTCTGCACAGGTAAATTCAAAATAACAGCTATGTCATTTGGGCAGAGATAAAACTGATCATTATGTAGTTAAACAGGCTGCCGCGCCACTCATTTGCACGGCAGCCTTTTATTATTCCATAAGGTTCTTTCTTGCCTTATCCAGCAGGTATCCCGGATACTTTTCCTTAAAGCTTTTCTCTTTTGCTATAGAATCCGTGTAATATCTTAATCCCAGTTCAAAA
>CADAHD010000193.1 GCA_902787595.1 uncultured Lachnospiraceae bacterium | reverse complement strand
GGACCGACTCTTTTTTATGCTTTTTTATATTTGCAAATGATAATCTTAAGATCTTTTTCATAACCTACCATCCCATCTCGTTTAAGAAGTCCTGTAATGATCCCCTGCGCTGCTTATTTTCTTCAGTTCCGTAATCCGGCATCCTGTGCTCTCCGACTATGCCGCCATCCCTGAGATAGATCACCCTTGATCCGCGCAGCGCCGTCTTTATGTCGTGCGTTACCATCACTATACTCTGTCCGCTTTTATGAAGCTCTGTAAATACATCCAGTACATCCTGTCCCGAAGATGAATTAAGGGCGCCTGTAGGCTCGTCCGCAAAGAGGAGCTTCGGCTCATTGATCACCGCCCTTACTATGCCTACTCTCTGGCATTCACCGCCCGATAACTGGTTCGGGTATTTTTTCCACATATCTTCAGATATCCCTACCTTGTTAAGAAGGGTTTTTATGCGTTCCACAAGCTCCGGCGAATTCTTCCGCGCTGCCAGGGCTCCTGTCATGATGTTATCAAATACATCCATGTTATCGAGAAGGTAGATACTTTGGAACACAAAACCGCAATGGTTTCTTCGAAATACAGCCAGTCTGTCATTATCGTACGAAGATATCTCCTCCTCTCCGAAATACACTTTGCCAAGCGTCGGCTTATCCATACCCGAAAGTGCATAGAGCAATGTGCTCTTGCCTGAGCCGGACGCCCCCATGATAACCGTAAAATCGCCTTCAAAGATCTCCAGATCCAGATTCTTTATAACATGCTGCTGCAGTCCCGCATTCGAAAATGACTTACAGAGTTTTTCGGTTCTCAAAACAGTATTCATATTCCTTCTGCCCTCCCTGATACTTCTTTACGCTCCCACTATACCATCTGTCATAAATAACATCTTTACACAAATCTTAATAATTCTTACAGAATTCTTACACAAAAACCACGGGTCACTTGGACGGACCTCGTGGTTTTGCTCTATACTTACCGTTCTTACATTGATCAGCTTATTCTTAGGAATATGATTTGATGAATTGCTTTCCGAAATTGTTCAGATAGTGATCGTATTCTTCATTTCTGACAAAAATGAAGGCCTGATGAGCATTCTTCCTTTCCGCACGCAGCACAACAAGCTGCTCCCTGCCGCATAAGACAGAGAACCTGTGATCTTCGAATTTTAGGATCAAGGGGGCATCACAACAAGCTGTCATTTCCGCTTCAGCCGCCGGGCCATTATCATCATCGATCAGCCGCAGTGGGATCTTTACCAGTTCCGACAGAAAAAACTCCGAATTATCCGGCATGTCCAGAGAATTCTTATCCAGATATATCCTGACCCATTCTTCACCGATCCCCGCATCGGAATACTGCCTTGCTGAGTAAACCGTGGGCGAGTATTCGGGAAGTACCTTCTTTTTACCATAAACGATCTTTTTGACGGATTCGGGCGAAAGATAATACTCTTCCGCCAGTTCCATGATCGATGCGCCGGAAGCATACCTGCTGCAGATAAGCGCATTTCTTTTATTCAGTTTTTCCCGGTAACCGGATGCTTCTCCCCAGCCTTTTGTTTTACCGTGCTTCGGTATATATATCACTTTTCCTTCAGCATACTTCTGCACTTCTTCCAAAAGACTGGCAGGGAGAATATCCTTTGCGTTTTCGTATTGCATGTTTAATCCGCCAGTCTGTTCATGCGCTCTTCCAGTTCGTTTATAGATCTTGTGATGGATTCACAGGATACCAGATCATCGATGGATGCATGCCACATGAGTGTGTGAAGTCCCTTAAAATACGCCATGCACAGGAAGCGCTCCTTATAGTTCTTTATCTCAATATTCTTCCGTTTCGCATACTCATAAAGTTTTTCGGGAACCAGCAGATAAGGTTTGTTCAGATCAAGGATAGCAAAATCCATCAGGTAATCCATGATCCCCGCGCGTCCCCAATCTGCGCAATAGGTCTTTCCTTCATCATCAACGATCATATTAACAAAGAAAGTATTGTTGTTAGCCAGGTATCTTACCCCTTCGCAAAACGGTGCATACTGCATGATCTTTGCATATATCTTATCAAAATAAGCCTTTTTTAAAAATGTGGTATCAAACATCTGTGTCCAGTTATGCCAGTAACCTTCCTGCTGCTCATTAAAGGTCTCTCTGACAAATTCTTCAAATGTTGCAAACGGCGCTTTATTATCTTCATTAAACTCTCCGTAGCCGCTTAATGCAGAAATATCTGTTTCCGCTATCGCATAGATCATTTCAAAAAAGCTTTCATAGCCCTTTTCAAATTCCTCTACAGAAAGTTCATCGGCGCATCTGCCTTTGGGACTCATCTCGATCCTGTCACCGGTAAGATTTCTTATAAAAATATCTCTGTTCATGTTCATCATCCTTTCTTATGCTGTTAATGTTTATGTTCCGGCGCCTTACATCCGTAATGATAACAGACACTCCCGGCAGTTCATATAGAAAGAATCGTTATAACAGTTCTTTACCCAATGTCATTCACTTTTTGAAAGCAGTTCTTCATGCGTTCCCTGCTCTACGATACTTCCTTTTTCAAGCATGATGATCCTGTCTGCGATCCTTGTGGTTGAAAGCCTGTGCGAAATAAATATAACCGTTTTATCTCCTGTGGCTTCGATCATTGCATGATTCAGCTGGTATTCCGCTATAGGGTCAAGAGCGCTGGAAGGCTCATCAAGTATCATAAGTCCTGCATCTTTATAGAATACTCTCGATATAGCAAGCTTCTGGCTCTCACCCCCGGATAGATTTACGCCCTCCTCAGAAAACTCCGTGGTAAGCTCCGTATCCAGCCCTTTGTCAAACCTGTCTATGCGCTCCATAAGTCCGCTTTCCGAAAGAGCTTTTCTGATCCCGTCATCTCCGATGCCATCAGCCACATCCAGCACCACATTTTCTTTTACGGTGCCGGCAAAGATCTGGAAATCCTGGAATACCGTACCAATGGTATCACGGTATTTCTTTGCATCATACTCTTTGATATCCCTGCCGTCAGCCCTGATAACTCCGCCTTTTGTATCGTAAAGCCTCATAAGCAGCTTAACGAGCGTTGTTTTTCCTGCTCCGTTATATCCCACCAGAGCGATCTTATCGCCGGCTTTAATATGAAGGTCCATATCCTTTATAAGCATATCCTTGTTCTTTCCATATGCAAAAGATACCTTATCAAGCTCGATCTCTTTCGCATTGTTCGAAGGTATCAGATTCTCTTTTGAAACGATCTTAGGCTCGTAATTCAAAAACTCTCTGATCTTACTTACATACAAGCTTGTCTCACAGGCAAAGGGATAAGTCTCCGAGAACACTCTCATACTGTTCTTAAGCCTTCCGAAAGAACCATAAAGGATCGCCACAGTACTGTAAGAAATACTGTGGAGCACGGCAGCCTGATATACGAGATAGCCAATGAACAGAACATCCGCAAAAAAGCTGTTGCAGACATAACGCCTCATGAATCCGAAGAACCATTTCTTTAAAGCATATTTCTTCTCAATGGCATAGACCTCGTCGTTGGCCTGCTCAAACTGTTCCATAAGAATATCCGAAACATTAGGATTTAACCTTATCTCCTTGGCATAGTCGTTAAGATAATAGATCCTTTTTATATAATCTCTTTTTCTGGATGCCGGTATGCTCTCTACCCTGACCAGATAATTCTGCTTGTTATAAAGCTGCTCAAAGATCATGGACAGCACAAAGGCCCCCAGCGCAAACAAAATAGCAGTTTTATCCTTATAAAGAAAATATATCGCTGTTGTTGTAAATGCCGCAAGACCGCTCAGTGTGTCGATAACGAATTTGATCACCCTTTCGATCTGATCGTCGATCTGCGATATGGCAAGTACCTGACTGTTATAGAATTCAGGATCATCATAACACTCAAGATCCATATCCCTTGCCTTCTCGTAAAGCTTCATCTTGATCTTTTCGCGGACCTTAGGTCTTTCACGCGGTGCCACATAATCGCTTTGATAAACAGTGAAGAACATCCCTATCGTGATCAGCGCTGCCAAAAGCAGAATGATCCCCGCCACACGTTCAAATGGATAACCAAATTCCGCCGATTCCAGAACATAACCTATCAGCACCGTGTGTTCGAAGAAAATAGACAGCTGGCCTCTTACCGCATCGGCCGCCTGAAACAATACAAACGAAGGTGAAGCTTTAAAGATAAGCTTAAGCATGTAAAAGTTATTTGCAAACACCGTCTTCACAGACTGCTTTGTTTTTTCTCTTTCTTCTTTAGGTACGTATTTCATTATGCGATCACCTCCTCTTCATTTTCTATCGCGAGGTAGTTCATCGCCTGTTTTTTATACATAGCTGCATAACTTCCGTTCTTTCCCATCAGTTCTTTATGGGTTCCCTCCTCGATCAGAGCCCCCTTTTCAAGCATAAAGACTTTGTCGCAGTTTTTTACCGACGAAAGCCTGTGCGAGATAAAGAGCATGGTGTGATCTTTTCCTTCACCGATAATACTGTTAAAAAGTTCATACTCTGCTATCGGATCCAGGGCGCTTGAAGGCTCGTCAAATATCTTCATGGGTGCATCTTTTATAAAGGTTCTGGCAACAGCCAGTTTCTGGCTCTCACCGCCCGAAAGCACACAGCCCTCCTCATCAAATTCCTTTGTCATCACTGAATCGATACCTTTATCCAGCTCTTCGATACGCTTAAGAACATCTGCCTTTTTTAAAGCCTCTTTTACCGATGCTTCCTCGTTTTCATAGTCCCTTCCCATAAGGACATTTTCCTTAACCGTCATTCCAAAAAGTTTGAAATCCTGGAAGGTAGTGGCGAAGATATCTCTGTAGGCTTTAAGATTATATGTCTTAATATCCTTACCGTTATAGAGGATCACGCCGCTGTCAGGATCATATAGTCTCAACAATAGCTTTATGATAGTTGTTTTGCCGGCGCCGTTATGTCCCACCAATGCCGCGGTCTCCCCTTTATCGATCCTGAACGAAAGCTTATGTATGATCTCTTTATCTTTATAAGAGAAAGAAACATCTCTAAATTCCAGGCTCTTAAATTCCCTGTCCGGCATCTCCCCGTCATAGTCTTCCGGGATCTTCTCCTCATACTCGAGAAATCCCTTAAGATTATTTATAAACATGCCGTTTTTCAGAACTTCCATTACATTTTCAAATACCCTTATGAGTATCCAGGTCATGGCAACCATCAGACTCGTCATAATAGTCAGCTCTGCAAGAGAAATGCTGCCCGTCACCCGGTTTCGATAGATTGCATAAAGCAGCACGCCTTCAAAGATAACGGTAAAAGTAAAGGTTATGCGCCAAAAGTTCATATTCGCATTTCGAAAGGCGTATTTATCGGCAACTTTTACGTTTTTTACCGTAGCTTCCCCGTACTGTTTCCTCATCAGAGAGAATACATTGGAAAGCCTGATCTCCTTGGCTCCGTCGGGAAGATACATCATCCTGCTGACATAATTTAACACCTTCTCATTGGGCGCCTGATCCTGATAGCGTCGAAACTCTGCCTTGTTTTTTAAGTTTCCGAAGACAAAATTTCCCACTAGCGGTGAAAGAATGAACAGCATAGCATAATGATCGATGTCATACATGAGATAAAACACAGCCAGAGCCGCAACGGATCCGATAGAAGCTCCGATAATGCCTCTGCATATGGCCGTTATCTTTTCTTCCGCACCATCCATGGCCATGGTGTAGCGATTATAAAAATCCGAATCCTCATAGCACTTTAACTCTACGTTCTTTGCCTTTGCGTAGAGCTTCTTATATATCCCGCCAAACAGTCTGTTGGTCTCGAGAGGATATACCACATTTTCAACATAATTGGTGTAGATGGCGCATAGAAGGAATACTGCACCGCTGATCAAAATAAACTTAAAGATATGATCAAATCCAAGATCCTTATCCAAAGCATCAACTATCACACGCATAAAAACACCGTCAAAGAATACCCATGCTCCGTGTCCTATAAGCCACAAAAAGAACGAGTGGACAATGATAGCCGGGCATATCTCACGTGTCAGTACCATGGCATACCATGCATTCTTCATGGTAACCTTAAATGACAGTTTATCCTTGTTTGTTTCTGACATGTTCTCCCCTCCCTTATGTTTCCCATATACGGAAGAATGTATGCCTCTGCAACTCTACTTAAAAAGCGATGCAACAGGTATACATTCTTACTAAATATTTTGAATATATAATCTTTTGTTTTACAGGTGTATTTCTGAAAATATACTCCAGCGAATGATATATGTCAAGACAATTATGATAAAATCTCAGTCTTTGTATAATCTTGAATATGTTACCGATGCAATGACAATGCTCACAACGATGAGGACGATGATATAGACAGTCATCTGACTGACTTCCAATGTTTTACCGAAAAGCTGAGCCCTGAATGTGAAGATATTCTTCAAGGACTGTGTGAACATACCGTTATCAACTCCGCCGATCGAATCGTCTATTGACTTAAGAAGGCCGTTCATGAGCGTATTCCTGAGAAGTATTACGGCATGTGAACCCGGAAAGATATTGCAGACTGTCTGAACTCTGTCAGAAAACTGCGATATCGGGATATAAGCTCCTATCACAAAGCCTGCCACTGCAGAAAGTATTCCGAAGAATGCTCCGCTTGCAGATGATGTCTTAAAAAACATAACTATTGTGATAAAAAGCGCGGTTGATGAAACTGAGCCGAGTGCCACTACAGCGTATGTTCTGATAAGATCTGCTGCTGTCATATGGATATCTCCGTGCATTCCCAGAATGATCAATCCAAAGGTCAGGATCACGGCTGTCATAATAATCGCCGATAATGCGGCTGATGTAAAATATGAGAATATTATCTGCCATCTCTTAACAGGTGTAGCCAGCATATCTTTGTCCACGTTATATTCTCTGTCTCTAACTACTAACGTGAGGCAGTTATATGGAACAGTTATCATGGCAGATCCCATGATCCCGGTTAAAAGAATAAGATCCGAGAACATCCTAAGATCATCCTGTTTTATGAGTGTACTCAAAGCGGGTATATTCTCCACCACTCCGTTTATGGCCTCCACAAATGTTCCTTTCAAAAACAGCATGTAGAGTCCGAATACTATTATTGATGTCAGCATCGAAAACAATATCGACTGTTTATCCTTGAAAAATACCAAAAGATTTCTTTTTGTTAATCCTATATACATTTTCATCCTGCAAACTCCTTACCTGTAAGATTTAAGAATACATCATCCATTGAACCTTTTTTGATCTCAAAGTCCTTGATAAACTCTCTGTTTTTATAGAGCATTTCATTTATCTGACCTTTGAATCTGACATTGTA
>CADAHD010000192.1 GCA_902787595.1 uncultured Lachnospiraceae bacterium | reverse complement strand
TTGATATCGGCGAAGATTTCTTCTTCGTGATACCGACCAATAAAGTAAAACCCGGAGACATCATCCTGGCAAACGGGAAGCCCAAATGCGTGATATCTGCCGAAAAGGACAGGATCAGTGCACTTAACTACGAGGATTCCACCCTGGAACAGATCCTGCCGGAACGTTATATCTTTATGGGAAACAGTTACCTGTACGGCAAAGTAGTCTCCCTGCTCGGTAACGGACTCAAAAAGGGCAAAGGTCCCGGAAAGATAATGAAATATATGATGCTTTCCGGAATGATGAAAAAAGACGGCAAGGACAGCCCCTTTGATATGCTCCCTCTGCTGCTTCTGGGCGGAGGAGCCGGTGACAAGCTGTTTGAGGGGATCTTTGATGAAGACTTAAACGATGACGCAGACGATGCGGACGACGCCGAATAATAGACAGGATGGCAGCATGCTGCCGGAAAGGAGGAACATATGGGAAGCGGTAATTGGAGCGAAGATACTTTCAGGACATATTCAAGAAAGAAGGGGCGCACCCTTGACAGGAGCGGAAGCCTTGCGGGAGACCTTAAGAACCAGGATATGTTTTCCGCCAGAAAAATGGATCCGGCGCTGGATCCCAACGATGTCTGCAGAGAATGCTGTGATACCAAAGAGCATCCCGCAACGCTCCCTGTCATACTGGCACTGGATGTAACGGGTTCGATGGGCCAGGCCGCGGTGGAAGTTGCCAAACGGCTCAACGTGATAATGACGGGCCTGTATAAAAAGCTTACCGATGTCGAATTCATGGTGATGGGCATCGGAGATCTGGCTTATGACGATTGCCCTCTGCAGGTATCGCAGTTCGAATCGGATATACGTATCGCAGAGCAGCTGGATAAGCTGTATTTCGAATTCGGAGGAGGCGGTAATGCCTATGAATCCTATACGGCAGCCTGGTATTTTGCCTGCGAGCACTGCCGGCTGGATGCCTGGAGGCGCGGAGAAAAAGGCATCATCATAACCATGGGTGATGAAGGCATAAACCCTTATCTGCCCGGAAACAGATTAGGCGAAGTCACGGGGCGGCGAATTCACGATGATGTGGAAACACCTGCATTATATAAGAGCGTCCGGGAAAAATATGATGTCTATCACATCTTTGTAAGACACGGTAATCCCCGCGACGAAGGCTACATCCGGACCTGGCGGGAGTTCATGGACGAGGAACACTTTAAGATCTGTGATCTTGACAGCATTGCCGATACGATCATCCGTATCGTATGCGGTCAGGCAGAAGGCAGGATAAACCGACAGGAAGACACACGGGCGAATGCCCTCTCCGAGATAAGCTGGTAGGCTGCCCTGAGGAAGGAGGTGACTGTATGCGCGATATAAAGATAGTCATAGGAGCAAATTACGGCGATGAAGGGAAGGGCCTTATGACCGACTTCTTTGCTGCGGATGCTGCAGGGAAAGGCATGCGTACGCTTGTAATCTGCAGTAACGGCGGTTCACAGCGCGGTCATACCGTTATCACTCCCGAAGGGATAAGACATGTTTTCCACCACTTCGGTTCCGGCAGTTTTGCCGGAGCCGACAGCTGGCTCCCCCGCTACTACGTCGTCAATCCCATGATATTCATGGAAGAATATACGGCGCTCAGCCAAAAAGGCATAAAGGATATGATCGTATACATGGATCCGGAATGCCCCGTGACCACGCCCTTCGATATGATCACCAACCAGCTGCTGGAAGAACACAGGGGCAGCAAACGTCACGGAAGCTGCGGAGCCGGTATATGGGAGACGCTTATAAGGCAGGGGCCGGGGCTTGAAAAAATGCGCGATATGTCGGATAATGAATTGCGATACCTTCTCAGAACCGATTGCAGGGAGCAGATGTTCCTGCGGCTTCGCAGGGCAGGTCTGACAGAAATCCCCCGCGGCTGGAGGGAGATCATAGAGGACGAAGCGCTGACAGAAAATTATATCCGCGACTTCAGGCTAATGCTCTCCCACTGCATCATAAAAAGCGGCGATATCCTAAAGGATTATGATCGTCTGATATTTGAGAACGGACAGGGGCTGTTGCTGGACCGTTCGCGCAGGGAATTCGGCTGTCATACCACTCCGAGCAGCACAGGCTTAAGAAATCCTGCAGAGATCATACGCGAACATCTTAAAGGAGAGACGGCTGATGCCGAATGCTGCTATGTGAGCAGGACTTATCTTACCCGTCACGGTGCAGGCCCGTTCAGAGAAGAATGTGCAAAAGAAGAGATAAACGGCAGCATGCTCGATCTGACCAACGTTCCCAATCCCCATCAGGGGACCATACGTTACGGTAAGCATGATAAAAAAGCCTTCCTCAAAAGGATAAGGGAAGATTTTGACAGCATGAAGCTGCCGGAAGGTTTTCATAAACATATGAGTATAGCCCTGACCCATGTCAATGAATACATGACAGATATCGCTGCAGACTATATCTCAGACGGAGAAAGCCGTAACAGTATAGTAAAGAGAGCCGGTTAAAATGACAGATCACGTAATGACTCCCGCAGAAAAGAGTTTTTTAAAGCAATATGATATAACGGCTTACGACCGCCCGTCCCTTACCGCGGATATGGCGGTCTTTGCCATACTTACATCTGCGCAGCAGCAGGAATATCGTAAGGATCCCGAAAAATATCTTGGGATACTCCTGATACGCAGAGGCGGCTATCCCTACAAGGATCATTACGGCCTTCCGGGGGGATTCGCAAGGAAAACCGAAACGATCGAAGAAACAGCACACAGAGAGCTAAAAGAAGAAACCTCCGTGGACAATGCATATCTTGAACCTTTTGGAGTTTTCAGCCGTCCCGGCCGCGATCCGCGGGGCTGGATCATATCCCAGGGCTTCCTTGCGCTCGTGGATGCAGGCAATTATCATGTGCGCGCCGGTAGTGACGCATGGGAGGCTGCATGGTTCCGTATAGATATGGAACAGGAAGAATTAAAAAAACATGTGCGCAGGGACAGCGCTGACATAACCACACTTTACCGTCTTAAGCTTGAAAAGGAAGATATCAGACTCAGCGCTCTCGTAAAAGAAACAAGAGTCTTTACCGGACATCACGAAAAAACGGAATACGAGATACTTGAGGATAAGGACTTTGCTTTTGATCATGCAGAGATCATAGTAAGGGCGCTTAAAGCCCTGCGTGAACGTACCGCACAGTCGGGACGCATAGTCTTTGATCTTATGCCGGAACTCTTTACGCTCTACAGCCTTCAGGAAGCCCACGAGATCATACTCGGCGAGAAACTGCTCACGCCCAATTTTCGCAGGAAGATGTCACCCTTTGTCAGCGAGACTTCACAGATGGCCGACTCAGGCGCAGGTCATCGTCCCGCAAAATTTTTCAGACGGAATACAGAAGCCTTCTATTCGCTTCCTTTTTAGCGCAGGAATCGAGAATAAAATATCAGCTTAATGTCCCTTGTAATATGTCTGCACAATCGAACAGATGAAATACTTTATGTATCACTAATTGATAGCAGATTCTCAAGATTCGAAATGGTATAATCCTGTCCAAAATCATCTCCAATACCATTTCTGTCAATCCAGACAGTCTTTATTCCCAAAGCCTTCGGTCCCAAAATGTCATCTGATATAGAGTCACCTACAAACAATACGTCTTGTGGTGTAAAATCATTATCAGCTAAAATAGCTTCAAAAAATCTTATATTGGGCTTATAGCACTTCAAATTCTCAGAGGTGTATACCTTATCTACAGTTATATCATTTTTTCTCATCACACTCTCCAAGACATTATTATCTGTATTGGAGCCGATAAAGACCGAATACTTTTTCCTAAGCTCGCCTAATACCTTCTTTACCTCATGATATGATTCCCTTTCAAACGCTCCGGCAAGCAGTGCATCTGCATCTTCCACAGCATCTCGCACTACGCCATATCTATCATAAAACATTTGAATTCTTGATATAAAGATATCTCGCTCTGTCATGAAAAAGCAGTCCCTGCCCGTATGTTCTTTATAGTAGGCCTTCCATTCATCAATAAATGCTTTTTCATCAATATTACCACCATTAGCAGTTATATTTCTTATTGTTGTCCGGGCGGAACCTCCGTTTGTGACTTTAAACAGAGTTCCAAATGCATCAAAAATAATAGCTTTCATCTTTTCCCCCACAAATTCCGATTTGCTTAACCATTTATGCTGAAATAGAACGTTTTATAATCATATTACATCTGCCCCAAGACTCGTCTTTATACTTGAATGCGTCAGGAGTATTATGCCTTTCGGTAAATCCAACCCCCTCATAGCATCTCTTGGCTCTTGCATTCTCCGGAAACACATTAAGCTGTACGGCCAAAACCTCCGGATCAGTAAAGGCCTTGCAAACGGCTAGCTTGATCATTTCTTTACCGATTCCTTTACCACGAACAGATGCATCCACTATAACAAACTTTAGCATCCCTTCATGAGTCTCATGATTAAGTGAGTAGCAATAGAATCCAACAGCACGTCCGTCATCATCTACCGCAGCGAAAGGAATGTCTCCGAATTTTTCTGATATTTCTGCCAGAAAGCACCTGAACTTTTCTTTTTCGATGGGATATGAGATCAGATTTGCGCACCACATCATATGTGTTCTCTCATCTGTGATCCACGTCTTGATAACATCAAAATCTTCATCGAGATTAAATAATCGAATTTGCATTATTACCTATCCTTTTATCCTGAAAAATATTTTCAAATTTTCCGTTTTTTCTCGACTATCTAAAAAACTTCTTCTTATCATTCAAATATACAATAAATAGCGTGATCACAATCATAATGCCTGCCATCACTGCATTTCCCAAA
>CADAHD010000191.1 GCA_902787595.1 uncultured Lachnospiraceae bacterium | reverse complement strand
TAAGATAAGCAAGGGCGTGGAGATAGTTCCCTTTGTTGAAGATAAAGAAACTCTTTTCAGGATCTGCGATGCAGCGCTTAAATTCTTTAAGGAGAATGCTAATCCGAGTGAGAGATTTAAATTTACTATAGACCGTGTGGGGAAGGAGAAATTAGATGAAGCGGTATGGGAAGCTTACAAAGCTGATAATTAATATAGTTGCATTATCATTTATAATAACTGCCTTTGGCTGCTCTGCGATCAAAGCAAATGAAGCAGATACAGAACAGAAGACAGATGAAGGAAGCATAATCTATGAAGTGCAGGCTGCAGATGAAACGGTCGTGACAGAGCCGGAGCATACTGAAGAAGAGGCAGTGACTGAAGAGGCTAAAGAAGAGAACGCACAAAGAGTCATAGCCCTTTCAAAATCAAATGCAGAATTATGGCTGCTTGCAGGTGGAAATCTCATCGCAACTTCGGATGATGCAATGAAAATTGACGGTATCACAGAAGATACAGTATCTCTTGGCGATATGGATCATGTTAGTCTGGAAGCCATAGCGGCATTGGAACCGGACCTGCTTATAGTCTTTTCCACGGACCCTGCGCAGAAGGCGCTGGGTGAAGCAGCAGAAGGTATAGGCATAAAGGTGCTTTACACAAATATCGATGATTTTGATGATTATGCTTCTGTAATGAAAGATCTGACTGCCGAGACGGGACGTGAGGATCTGTATAAGGAAAACGTGGCAGATGTATCCGAAGAGATAGATAAGGTGATAAGCAGTGTACCTGACGACGCAAAGGAAAGCACATACTTATTATTGCATGTTTCCGCAACAAAGAGCAAAGTAGAAAAGAACGATTATTTTGCCAGTGAGATATTCAATAATCTGGGACTGGTAAATATAGCTGCTGATGACAGTTCTTTTGATGATCTGTCCATAGAGCAGATCATAACTGCCGATCCCGACTATATCTTTGTTGTACCCAGAGGTGATGAGAAGAAGGCAATGGTCAGCTTTGATGAACTGTTTACTTCACAGCCTGCATGGGAGTCTTTATCGGCTGTTAAGAACGGCAGATACTATCTGCTTTCGAAAGACCTTTTCGGGCTTAAACCGAATGATAAGTGGGCTGAGACATATAAAGCAGCATTTGAGATATTGTACTGAATATGAAGAAATATGTTTTACCTACAATAATGCTGACGGCTGTTATAATCTTTGCTGTTTTAGTCGGAAACGGAGCGATAAGTACAAAAGACCTGCTGACAGTGATCGGCGGTGGAGGCAGCGAGGCTCAGAAGCTGATACTGTTTAAGGTGAGGCTTCCAAGGATCATCGCTGCGGCCGGCTGCGGAGCGGCCCTTTCGATAGCAGGATTCTTATTGCAAGGCAGCCTTGATAACAGGATCGTTTCTCCGGGAATACTTGGGATCAATAATGGGGCAGGACTCTTTGTCCTGCTCTCTGCTTTACTGTTTCCTTTTAATGCAGGATTTAAGTGCCTGATGGCATTTGCCGGCGCTCTTCTGGTGACCGTATTTGTGAGCGTTCTATCAGTAAAGACCGGTATGTCAAAGACATCTGTTGTTTTATCCGGTGTTGCGGTATCTGCCATATTTACTTCTATCATTGATCTGATAATATCCTTAAAACCGGAAACCGTTGCAGATAAAGTGGCATTCCAGATCGGAGGATTTGCAAATACACAGTATCAGATAGTGATCTTTGCTTTTCCACTGATCCTGATAGCTATAGTAACAGCGTTGATAACAGCTCCTTCGATGGACGTATTAAAGCTGGGAGATGAGATAGCGCATGGTCTGGGATTGGGAGTAAAGGCGTACAGATACGTCTGCATACTGATCGCTGCAGTTCTGGCAGGCGCAGCGATCAGCATGGGTGGATTGCTTGGCTTTGTGGGACTCATCATTCCCAACTGTGTAAGGATGATACATAAGGAAAAGAGCAGAGGCAGTATGGTGCTCTGTATTCTGTACGGAGCGGCGTTTTTGTTATTATGCGATACATTGTCCAGAGTTGTTGTGTTTCCGTATGAACTGCCCTGCGGCCTGTTGCTGAGCATCATTGGCGCGCCGTTTTTGATATGGATATTGGTTAAGAATAAAAAGAGGCTGGGAACGGATTGATAAAGATAAGGGATTTAAAAACATCATATTCCTACGGAGACGCCTTTACGGCTGAAGCGCTGGATCTTGAAAAAGGAGAAATCGCTTCGATCATCGGTAAAAACGGTTGCGGAAAAACTACGCTTTTAAGAACGATAGAGGGACTATTGCCTTATCAGGGCAGTGTGACTATAGACGGAATTGAATGCAGAAAGCTAAGTATACGCGAGCGTGCAAAAAAGGCAGCATATCTTCCGCAGCTTATAAAGCCTGTCAGCCTTGATGTACAGACGCTTGTGGAACATGGGAGGTATCCGTGGCACGGAAATAATCGCAGACTAAATGATGAAGATAAAGCACTTATTGAGAATGCTTTGGATATGACTAAGATGAATGAATTTCAAAAGCGCGACTTGACGGAACTGTCCGGAGGGCAGTTAAGGCGCGCATATCTGGCGATGGTTATAGCCCAGAATGCGGAGATGATACTGCTGGATGAACCTACAACATATATGGATATAGAGAGCCAGGCTTTATTTTATGAAATAGCCGCAGAGCTGGCAGCAAAAGGGCATGGTATCATAATGACCTGCCATAATATTGAACAGGGATTTTCCTGCAGCGACAGGATAGTGCTTATGGGAGAGCGCTGTATCAGAAAGACGGGAACTCCAAAGGAGCTGGTAAAAGAAAAAGAAGAACTGAGAAGTATCTTTGGAGCGGCTGTTAAAGAATCAGAAGATAAAGAACTGCTGTATCAATATATACTGACAAAGTGAGGTGTGATATGTCATATTTTCCGATGATGGTAAAGCTTGATGAAAAAAAGGTACTGATAATAGGCGGCGGAGAAGAGGGACTTAAGAAAACGCAGATCCTGCATGAATTCGGAGCAGAGATAACCCTGATATCAAAGGATGCATTGAAAGAAGCAATAGAGCTGGCCTCACGATATGAAGAAAGAGAATTCAGGGATACTGATATAACTGACGAAGATTATGATCTGATCGTTGCATCTACGGATGACAGGGAGCTTAATAAACGTATAAGCATACTGGCAAAGGATAAACACATACCCGTTAATATTGTTGATGATGAAAAGCTGTGCAGTTTTATCTTCCCGGCCATAGTCAAAGATAAGGATGTGGTTTGCGCAGTTTCCAGCGGAGGAAAGAGTCCATATATTACCCAATATATTAAAGCCCTGCTTAATAAAGTATTACCAAGAGATATAGGAGAGATAAACGACAGGATGGGGGAATATAGAAAGCAGGCAAAATCAGAAATAGCTGATGTAACGGAAAGAAGACGATTCCTCAGGAAAAAGCTGGATGAAGAACTTGATAAATCAGGATCATGATAAGGGTAATTTATCACCCACTATAAATATGAAAGATTTTACAGATAATAAAATTTAATGTAGTATACATAAACAGAGATCACACTCACCGGAAATACAGAAATGTAAAAACAAACAGGAGATCAGGAATGAGTACAATAAATCGTACTTCAAAACTGAATATGAACGAAGCTTTTGCAATGGCAGTATGTTGTCAGTGTTGTTCTTGCTGTACGTGCAATAACGGCTGTGACAATAGCATAATGGGACGATGTTGGCAAAAGCGGTAGTTCGTATGTTATATGAGAGGGAGATTAAACTCAGGACCGGCTTAGCCGTTATCCTGAGTTTTTTTATGCACATGGCTGTCAAAGGGAAGATGTCAGCTAAAGCTGACCTGCAGCCGCGATCAAAGAATCTTCGGAGGGGGAGATGGCTGAGATAAAAAAAGTAACAGAGGAAGAACTGGAAAGGATCAGGAAACTGATCGAATCAGTAAAATACGGTTCGGTAAACATAATCATTCAGGATGGTAAGATAGTCCAGATAGATAAAAACGAAAAAATAAGATTGTGAAAGGAAGAATAGAAATGGGAAAGTTATTTACATCAGAATCAGTAACAGAAGGACATCCGGATAAGATCGCAGACCAGATATCAGATGCAATACTTGATGCACTGATCGCACAGGATCCTTATTCCAGAGTGGCTGCGGAAACAACGGTGGCAACCGGTCTGGCGCTGGTAGTAGGAGAGATCACAACAAAAGCATATGTGGACATTTCCAAGATAGCAAGAGATACGATCAGGGAAATAGGATATGTCAACAATGTTGACGGATATAACGCAGACTCCATCGCAGTGCTTACATCGATAGATGAACAGTCTGCCGATATAGCACTGGGAGTAGATAAAGCATATGAATCAAAGCAGGAGGGCGTTACTCAGGACTTCGGTACGGGCGCCGGAGACCAGGGCATAATTTTCGGTTATGCTACCGATGAAACCCCGGAGTATCTTCCTCCCGCGATATCATATGCACACCGTCTTACCAGACAGCTTGCAAAGGTCAGAAAAGACGGAACACTCTCTTATCTGAGACCGGATGGGAAATCACAGGTAACAGTGGAATTTGCAGATGACGGACATACGGTAAAGAGGATACATACCATAGTGATCTCCACACAGCACGCTGAAGATGTGAGCCTGGAGCAGATCAGAAAAGATGTGATCGAAAAAGTAATAAAGCCGGTGATCCCCGCAGAACTGCTTGATGATGAAACGATCTACTACGTAAATCCCACAGGACGCTTCGTTATCGGAGGCCCCCAGGGAGATGCGGGACTTACAGGACGAAAGATAATCGTAGATACCTACGGAGGAACAGGAAGACACGG
>CADAHD010000190.1 GCA_902787595.1 uncultured Lachnospiraceae bacterium | reverse complement strand
CTTATAGGATCACTCTGCGATCTGACTTCGGGATCGGGAGATAAGGGAACACCTGTAGTCCTGGTACAGGGATATTTTGATAACTATACCAACTGATCATGATATCTCCGGGTTTTGTGCCCGGAGATAAACATTTGAAGCCATTTATTTACGGAGGATAAAGCAATGGTAAAAGCAGTAGTAGGTGCTAACTGGGGTGACGAGGGAAAAGGCAAGATAACCGATATGCTGGCACAGGATGCCGACATAGTAGTACGCTTTCAGGGCGGAGCAAATGCGGGACATACCATAAAGAACCAATACGGTAAGTTTGCGCTTCATACCCTGCCTTCGGGTGTGTTTTACGGACATACCACATCGGTGATAGGAAACGGCGTGGCGCTCAATATTCCCAAGTTTTTTGAGGAAGTAAAGTCCATCACGGACAGAAATGTACCCATGCCTAAGATAATGATAAGCGACAGGGCTCAGATAGTTATGCCCTATCATATCAAGTTTGATGAGTATGAGGAAGAACGCTTAAAAGGCGCGGCATTTGGCTCTACCAAGTCCGGCATAGCTCCCTTTTATTCGGATAAATTTGCAAAGATCGGATTTCAGGTTAACGAGCTCTTTGAAGATGAGGAGCTTTTAAGGGATAAGATAAAGCGCGTGATCGTTCAGAAGAATGTGCTCCTGGAGCATCTTTATCATAAGCCGCTGATCGATGAGAACGAGCTTTATGATACTCTTATGGAATATAAAAAGATGGTTGAACCCTATGTGGGCGATGTGAGCGCGTTCCTCTGCAATGCGCTTAAAGAAGGCAAGACCATTCTGCTGGAAGGCCAGCTGGGCACTCTTAAGGATACCGATCACGGAATCTATCCCATGGTTACCAGTTCAAATACCATAGCTGCATACGGCGCTGTAGGCGCAGGCGTGCCTCCCTATGAGATAAAGCAGGTAGTGACCGTATGTAAGGCTTATTCCTCCGCAGTAGGCGGCGGTGATTTCGTATCCGAGATATTCGGTGATGAGGCAGAGGAACTTCGTAACCGTGGCGGAGACGGCGGCGAGTATGGCGCTACCACGGGCCGTCCCAGACGTGTGGGCTGGTTTGACGCCGTGGCATCCAAGTATGGCTGCAGGCTGCAGGGCACTACCGATGTGGCGTTTACCGTGCTGGATGTGCTGGGCTATCTTAAAGAGATCCCTGTATGCGTAGGTTATGAGATAAACGGAAATGTGATAACGGATTTCCCTGTTACGCATCTGCTTAACAAGGCTAAGCCCGTTTGGAAGACTCTTCCAGGCTGGAACTGCGATATAAGCGGCATCCGTAAATATGAGGAACTTCCCGAGAACTGCCGTAAGTATATTGAGTTTGTTGAACAGCAGATAGGTTATCCCATCACCATGATATCCAACGGCCCTTCCAGGGAAGATATCATCTACAGGGAGTCACCGCTTAAGAAATAAGGTGTTATAAAAATGATATGGATGTTGCTGACCCTGTTTTACGGAGTGGTAAAGGGTCTGCGTGAGATAGTAAAAAAGAAATCCTTAGAGAAAAGTACCGTAATGGAGGTACTTTTCTTTTATACTCTGATAGGCTTTGTGATGCTCCTGCCGGATGTGGGAGAGGTAAGCATTGTTGAGCCCTCACTCATGCTTATGGTCGCGCTCAAATCCTTTGTGATATTTGTGGCGTGGATCTGCAGTTTCAAAGCCATCAAGGAGATACCTGTGAGCCTGTACGGGCTGCTGGATCTTTCGCGCGTTATCTTCTCGATGCTGCTGGGAGTGTTCCTTCTTAAAGAGGTGCTGAGTCCGGCGCGTATCGTGGGAATGTGCCTGGTGGCAGCAGGCCTTTTCGCTCTTCGCTTTGAGGATAAGGTGCATCATAAGCTGTATGGTGCAAAAGCACAGAGCGATGAAGAGAAGGTGAAAGCAGAAGCAGCGGATAAGGCGCAGAATAAAGGGCGGATGTGGGTGTTCATTCTGATGTCTTTTGCATCCGCTTTCTTAAATGCAGTATCGGGCACCATGGATAAGATCCTGACCAAGGATATCAAACCTGTGGATCTTCAATTCTGGTATATGCTGTTCCTTACGCTTTTCTATGCGGCATATATCCTGATAAGCCGCACGCATATGGACTGGAAAAAGACCATAAAGAATTACTGGATATGGATACTTAGTTTTATATTCATACTGGCGGACCGCGCGCTTTTCATGGCCAATCAGATACCCGATTCAAAGGTGACCGTGATGACGCTGATAAAGCAGTCGGGCTGCATAGTGACGATAATAGGCGGAAGGCTTGTTTTTAAGGAAAAGGGCATAGGATATAAATTGCTCTGTGCAGCTGTGATAATTGCTGGTATAATGACAGGGATATTGTAGGAAATATATGTAATAGATTTTTGAGGTGTTTTGATGGGATTACTGGATGAATTAAACGACAGGCAGCGTGAGGCCGCTGAGCATGTGGACGGGCCGCTGCTGATAATCGCAGGTGCGGGATCGGGAAAGACCAAGACCGTGACACACCGCATAGCATATCTGATAAAAGAATGCGGGGTCAAACCCTGGAATATCATGGCCATAACCTTTACGAACAAGGCGGCCGGAGAGATGCGCGAGAGAGTTGATAAGATAGTGGGAGAAGGCGCGGAAGGTGTGTGGGTAATGACCTTCCATTCATCATGCGTGCGTATACTCCGCAGGCATATCCATGAGATAGGCTATGATAACAGTTTTACCATATACGATACGGATGATTCGAAATCCGTTATGAAGGCAGTGTTCAAAAAGCTTAAGTTTGATCCCAAGCAGATCAAGGAAGCTACTGTGCTGCGTGAGATATCCAACGCAAAAAATGAGCTGATAGGACCGAAGGAATATGCGGAGATTAACGAACACGACTTCGGGAAGAAACGTTTTGTTGAAGCATATACCGAATATCAGGAGGCGCTGTTTAAGAATAATGCACTGGACTTCGATGATCTGATCCGTATGACCGTGCATCTTTTCAAAGCCTGCCCTGAGGTGCTTCAGTATTATCAGGACCGCTTCCGTTATATTTGCGTGGATGAGTATCAGGATACAAATAATGCGCAGTTTGAACTGGTGCGGCTGTTGGCCGGGCAGACAAAGAATATCTGCGTTGTGGGTGATGACGATCAGTCCATCTATAAATTCCGCGGCGCAAATATTATGAATATCCTGAATTTTGAGAATGTTTTCCATGGCGCAAAGGTTATCAAACTGGAGCAGAATTACCGCAGCACGAAGAATATACTGGATGCTGCAAATGCGGTTATAAGAAATAACAAAGGCAGAAAGTCCAAGGCGCTCTGGACTGACAGACAGGCTGATGAACCTGTGCATTTTAAGCAGTATAACAGCAGCCGTGAGGAGGCGCAGGAGATCGTAAACGATATCTGCCGTCTGCATCGCAAGGGTGAGGCGGATTGGAAGGACTGCGCGATACTCTATCGTACCAACGCCCAGTCACGTGAGTTTGAAGAGGCGTTTGTGCATGAGAATGTTCCCTACTATATTGTGGGCGGCATCAACTTTTATGCGCGAAAAGAGATCAAGGATGTCCTGGCATATCTTAAGACTATAGATAATGCGAAGGATGATCTGGCAGTACGCCGTATTATCAATGTTCCCAGAAGAGGGATAGGGGCCACTTCCGTTCAGAAGGTTGCTGACTATGCAGATGTTAATAATATAGATTTCTTTGAAGCATGCAGCCGCGCTCGCGATATACCGGGCATAGGAAAAACCGGCGAAAAGATAATGGCTTTTGCAAAGATGATACGTTCCTATAAGGCAGCGCTTGATGATTACGGTATATTAGAGACAGCTAAAAACCTGCTTGATGAGACGGGATATATGGATGAGATAAGGGATTCCGATGAGGATGATGCTCAGGAACGTATAGAAAATATCGAGGAATTCATAAACCGCATAGCGGTATTTGAGGAGGAGAATCCTGAGGGAACGCTCTCTATGCTGCTTGAGGAAGTGGCGCTGGTATCCGATCTGGATAATGCGGATTCGGAAAGCAGCCGTGTGCTGCTGATGACGGTTCATTCCGCAAAAGGCCTTGAATTCCCGCGTGTATGGCTGGCAGGCATGGAAGACGGCGTGTTCCCCGGCTATATGACCATAAACAGCGACAGCCGCGAGGATATGGAGGAAGAGCGCAGGCTTGCATATGTGGCGATCACCAGGGCAAAGGATGTGCTTAACATAAGCGCTGCCAAAAGCCGCATGACTCACGGTGAGACCAGTTACAATCCGGTAAGCCGCTTTGTAGAGGAAATACCTGAGGGGCTGCTGGAGCGTGAGGGAGAGAGCATAAGCCGCGGCAGGTTCAGCTTTGACAATGACGATGCTCCCAGACGTCATTTCAGGGAGATGCCGTTCGGAAACAGCGATGATGATCTGCCGCTTGGCGGATTTATTCCGCCCAAAAAGAAACCGGTGGTCCCGCGCACACCTCTGACTGCACCCAAGGCGCCCGTAAAGCTTTCGACGGTAGCACAGCTGACCTTCCCTGAGCCTGATTATAAGGTGGGAGACCGTGTAAGGCATGTTAAATACGGCGACGGAGAGGTGCTGGCCATAGAAAAAGGCCCCAGGGATTATCAGGTTACGGTTATGTTTGACGGGAACGGCCAGAAGGTAATGTATGCTGCTTTCGCCAAGCTGCAAAAAATATGAGAGATTTTTTAAAAAATCTGTGGATAAACCCTAAATATTGTGTTATAATGGCATGAGTTAAGAAAAAAATGTATTTTACCGGCTGGTGTGCCGGAATTATAGAAAGTACTAGGAGGAAAAATAATGGCA
>CADAHD010000189.1 GCA_902787595.1 uncultured Lachnospiraceae bacterium | reverse complement strand
ATTCCTGCCAGTTTGGGATCTTGATCATCGGGTCGAAGCATAGCCTTACCCTGCAGCCCGCATCAAGAGCCAGGGCTGCTGACCTGATCCTGTCAGAAGGGCGCGGTGCGCCGGTCTCGTATCTTCCGGCCACTTCTTCGGGTGATATCGTATATGCATAGATGACATTGGGAACGGCGCGGAGATCCTGCGGCGCGGCCTTCGTCCTGAGCTCCACCAGAAGGTCTTCATTCTCTTCGGCCAGTTCGCACCATCTGCCTGCAAGGCCTGTCAGATGATCAAGTGCGATAAGGTCAGTATCATAAGAAGCGCAGACATACATCGGTCCTTCGGCAAGGTGACTTCTTACCTCCGACGCATAGTCATCAAAGTTCACGAAGACGACTATATATGAAGAAGGATACATTCCCTTGAGATAGCAGTATGCGCAGTCGAAGGGGCAGTTCATGACCGTGCTCGCATAGTAGAAATTCCTCTGCCCGAATGACTGGCACACGGGTGCGCCTTTGTATATCCTGGCACCGGTCCTGACCGCGAGGATCAGGCACGGGTTCTCCTTCTGGAACACTATGTCCTGCCTCGGTCTGTCGAAGACATCTTTGTAGTGGTCTATGTCTATGACCACGCTCCCCTGAAGCTTCGAGAGGATCGTATCTGTCAGAGGGTAAGCGCGGGCTCCCTTCTCAACGTAGACGTGCGAATATCTCATCCAATATCTCCTTGCCCGCTCTCTTGTCCTTAACGGGGATGCGCCCCTCACCGCGCATATCATCCAGCATCTGTTCCAGCTCTGCCTTCCTGCCCGATACTTCCGCATAATGCCTGAGTGGCTCAAAATGTCCCACTCCTTCAACGGGATCAGCGATGGTCTCTTTATATACCACCCTGCCTTCGCCGAATTCTATCTCTACGGAAAATCTGTCATGCATATTGCGCTTAAGCACCTGAAGCTGCACTTCGCCCATGACCTGCGCGCATATCTCGTGATGCTCTTCATTAAAGCTGATGATAAGCTGCGGATCTTCTTCCTCGATGATGCGAAGATACTTAAGAAGTGTAGAACTGTCAATCCCGTCCATAGCCTTTACGCTGTATCCCAATACAGGCTCAAGATACAGACTGTGGCTGTCTTTTAACGCCCCGTATCCCATGCCGGAGCGGCTCTCATTAAGTCCCGTGAGCGTAACTATCCTTCCGGCTTCCGCGCTCTGCAGTGTATCATATTTCTCACCGGAATAGCAGCGTATCTGATTGATCTTCTCTCCGTTTAAGATATCCTTTACCTTAAGGCTTCCACCCATTATCTTAACATGAGTAAGACGCTCGCCTTTGCTGTCACGGCTTATCTTAAATACACGTGCAGAAAAATCAGTCCCATAATCCGGACTCATACAATATCTGTCTGTCAATGATATAAGCTCATCTATCCCTTCCATCTTAAGCGCCGATCCAAAGAGGCAGGGAAATAATTTACGGCTGCGGATCAGTTCCGCAATGCGTCCGGTGCTCACAGCCAGAGGATCTTCCATGTACTCCTCCATAAGCTGCTCATCGCACATAGCTACGTTCTCATACAGCTCGTCACCCTCATCCGTAAAATCCAGGCAGTCGCGGCTTAGATTTTCTTTTATCCCTGCGAGCACTGCTGCTTTATCTGCGCCGGGCTGATCCATCTTATTAACAAAAATAATGCAGGGAATGCCGTATTCCTTAAGCAGCGACCACAGCGTAAGCGTATGTCCTTTAACCCCGTCTGCAGCGCTTATCAGCAGTATGCAGTAATCCAGCACCTGCAGCACGCTCTCCGCTTCAGCCGAAAAATCCACATGTCCCGGAGTATCAAGCAGTGTAACTTCAGTTTCTTTAAAGGCAAGCTCTGCCTGCTTGGCTATGATGGTTATGCCGCGCTCTCTCTCCTGGGCTTCGGTATCCAGGAAACTGTCACCCGAATCTACTCTCCCCGCTTTGCGCAGCACGCCGCTCTTAAAAAGAAAGGCCTCGGTAAGCGTAGTCTTTCCGGCATCAACATGCGCAAGTATTCCCAGATTTATATGTTTTTTTATCACTTTATCATTATCCACTATCTGAACACCCTGAAATCCGGAAATGCATATGTGTATTCAAGCATCCGCCTTCCCGCCATTGCCAGCAGATTGATCAGCGGATTGCTGTGATGCGCATAGAAATATCTTTTTTCCAGAACAGCCCCGAATTTTAATTTGGTCTTTTCCGAAGTCTGGCCAAAATCTATATATCTGCATTTATGCTCTATGGCGTATCCCACGATATTAAGCAGCATGTAATAATACAGATCGGCATTGCATCCTTCGTCTTTGTAGTTCATGCCGCAAAGCATGAATACCAGTTCATCACCATTTTTCTTTAACAATACAAACCCCTGAGGTTCACCGTCTTTTATAAAGACCAGTTTCTCACCCTCCGATCTGTCAAAGAATTCCTTTTCAAGACATTCAAGCTTGTACTCCGACTTTTCAAAAGTCTGCAGATACATGGGATGAACACTAATGCTGTCGTCACTGATCTTTTTTATATTTATATCCCCGCATCTTTTAACCGCCAGCTTCATGCGCCGTCTGTACTGACTCCGCAGCGAATCCATATAGGCCTGCAGTGAAACATGTTCATCACGCAAAGCCAGTCTGCAGGTGGGCAGGGTTTCTCCGAACGCCATACCTTTAACATTTACGGCTTTATCTATATTCAGCACCAGTTTGCAGCCTTTTATGGTCTTTATATATTCGAGCATCCATGCGATGTCGTTGGTTATATAACCACCACAGCTTAAAGAACAGGGAAAGGCTATTGTCTGCAGCTTTATAAACAGCTGAGCCTTACCGAAAGTAAAAAGATCCATCCTGTTCATGTAGGAACAAAAGAACGCATAATGCTTTTCGTCTTCCAGGTAATAATACTTCTGCTGCAGCGGATTGCTCTGCTTTAAAAGCTTCAGCATTTCCCGGTGAAAAGGAAAAGGCAGCTCGCTCTCTTCCGCCTTTTGTTTCATCTGCGGATAATATCTGCTTTTCTCAATAATATCAAGTATCTCAGCGGGATCGTCACTTATATGCGATATGACAGCTTTCATATCTCTGCTCATTTATTTTTATACTTCCTGTTAAAGTATCCTGTAAGACCTGCCCAGTAGATACGTGGATAATTCACATAATACAGGAAACGGAATTCCATTTCAAAAAGCCACATCGGAAGCTTTGAAGGACGCATGAGCACATGGGTCCCGTCTGTCCTTCTGTATTTATAACGATAAAGCCTGTCCTTATTCTCCTCGTATACCGCTGTTCCCTTGAACGGTATCAGTATGCTGAAGAGCACCCAGATCAGGCCTTCCTTCTTTATAAAGCGGTTGATCTTCATAAAATCCTCATGCGCGAAATCATAATTTATAACAAAGAGTCCCACACAGAGCATCCTGTATTTTCGCAGGATGGAGATCGCCTTTTTATTAAGTTCAACGCTGGAATGCTTATTATATTTATCGAGCGTGCTGTCCTCCACTGCTTCCAGTCCCACCAGGAAATCCCTGAAGCCTGCCTTGTATATGAGCGGCATTATATCTTCACATCTTACTATACTGTCCGCCCTCGAAAACACCATGAAGGTTTTCTTGCAGCCGGCTTTAAGAAGCCTCCTGCAGATCTCTTTAACACGCTCACGGTTTAAAAGGAAATCATCATCTATGATGAATATCTTATCATTATCAAGCTTTATTATCTCATCTACCACATCATCAATGGGACGTTCTTTATAGGTGCAGGAATTAAACTGTCTGGATATGCAGAACTTGCACTGCTGCGGACATGAAAAGCTTGTCTTTAATACGGAAAAGCAGCCTTTTGCTATAACACGGTATTTGCTTTTATTCTTAAAGAACTGCGTACGGTCGGGTCTTATGCCGTAATTACTGATAGGCGCGCCTTTTTCATTTACCACCCACTTGCCCTTATATTTAAATGCAAAGCCCGTGCATTCCTTTAATGTCTCTGTATCAAATTCATTCCTTACAGCCTTCCGGAAAGAATCAAGACCGTTATCATAGCTGACATAATCTATATCATCAAGGCAAAAGTCCTTATAATTGATATTGACTTCGGGTCCGCCCACAATGACTTTGATCCATGGTCTGGCTTTCTTTAACTTATGTATCAGTTCAAGTATATACCAGGCCATATTGGACATCACGGTAAAGCCGACTATCGTGACGCCGTTTTTATCCACCTTGTTTAACAGCTGCTTAAAGCGCATGAACGGACTCACGATACTCTCATCAAAAATAAAAGCTCTGTGCTTCTCTGCTTTTACACAGGCTACGAGATACTCAAGTCCAAGCGGTTCAAGGCTTGCCACACGTTTATCATAATGCACACGGACGAACATGTATCTGTTTTTCAACTCGCTTCTCCTTATCGGCAGGATCCTTCGCTTTGACAGACACGGTAAATATATCATTCCCGTGTATACAGCGGCAAAGGCTCTTTAAATGATATTAGGTACTATGCCATGTTTGACATGATACCTGTAAAAAATATTAACCCCAAGATAGAATAACGCGTTAACCGGTCTTTTAAGAAAGCCTGTGCTGAATATGGTACGCTTAAGTATCGACCGGTATGAGTACACTTTATTGTACAGATCCCAATATGCTTTCGTCAGTTCTTCCGGCGTCATATTCTTAGGATAATGCACGGCTTCACAGGAATTATAGGAATACATATCGGTATTGTAAATGCGGTCCTGCTGTTTCATCTCCTCATAATACTGTGTTCCCGGTATAGGCGTGAGTATATAAAAACGCGGAACCACTATCTTGTTGTCT
>CADAHD010000188.1 GCA_902787595.1 uncultured Lachnospiraceae bacterium | reverse complement strand
GGTTCCAATACCGTGGGCATCATCAACCAGAGTGACCAGAAGGGCTGGTTTCCCCAGGTCATGGGCAGCCGTTATTTTATAAGCGTGGTACTGGTGCTTTTGATGGCTGTGCTGATGTTTGTCTATCTTAAATATACCAAGCACGGATATGAGATCTCTGTTGTGGGCGAATCCGAAAATACAGCGCGTTATGCGGGTATAAGCGTGGGCTGGGTTGTTATAAGGACCATGCTGCTTTCGGGAGCGCTCTGCGGACTGGCGGGTTTTATGGCAGTTGCGGGAGCGTCGCATACGATTTCGACATCCACTGCAGGCGGAAGAGGATTCACTGCTATAATAGTTGCATGGCTGGCCAAGTTTGACAGTGCGACCATGCTGCTGATATCGCTTCTTCTGGCTTTTCTGCAGAGCGGCGCCGGAGAAATAGCTTCCAAATGCAAGCTGAACAGCTACGCTTCGGAGATGATAACGGGCATCATATTATTCTTTATCCTGGGCAGCGAATTCTTTATAAATTTCCGCGTGATCTTTCGTAATAACAGAAAAGCTCCTGCCGGTGACGGAGGCGATGACAAAGAAACGCCGGGCAAAGATTTAAAGAAGGAGGAAAAGTGATATGGAAGGCTTTATCTCTTTATTTCAGGCTGCGGTATTTTTCGGCACGGTTATAATGTTTGGCTGCGTCGGCGAGATAATAACGGAAAAAGCGGGTAATCTTAACCTGGGTGTTCCGGGAATAATGTATCTTGGAGGCATATCTTCGCTGGTGGCTGTGTTTATATACGAAGGCGGCACGGATGATCCTTCGCCTGTGATATGCGTTATCCTGGCTCTGCTGGCATCGTTTATCGGCGCGGCGCTGGGAGGATTCATATATGCATTTCTTACGATAAGTTTAAGGGCAAATCAGAATGTTACCGGTCTGGCCCTTTCGATATTCGGCTCCGGCGTTGCCAATTTCTTTGGCGGTTCGCTGAATACGCTGGCCGGCAAATTTGAGCAGATAGCTGTTCCGGTTACATCGACGGCTTTCAGGAGCAATATACCCGCATTGGCAAATCTGGGGATAGTCGGTAAACTTTTGTTTTCCTACGGCTTTATGGTTTACCTGGCCATCATTCTTGCGCTTTTGGTAAATTATTTCCTTCATCATACATCTGCCGGCCTGAACCTGCGCACCGTGGGAGAGAATCCCCAGGCTGCTGACGCAGCGGGCATCAACGTTACGCTGAATAAATATCTGGCTATCTGTACCGGCGCCGGGATCTGCGGTTTTGGCGGAGCTTATTATGTTATGGATTATATCAAAGGAACCTGGGCGAATGACGGCAGCATAGAAAAACTTGGCTGGCTGGCGGTAGCTCTGGTAATATTTGCCACATGGAAGGCAAAGAATGCGATATGGGGCGCGTATCTCTTCGGAGTTCTTTACTGGATGTATCTTTATATACCCGGTCTTACAAGAGCTTCGCAGGAGATATTCAAAATGCTGCCTTATGCAGTGACCATCATCGTGCTGGTAGTTACAAGTCTTACGAACAGCAGGGAAAAACAGCCGCCCGCTGCACTTGGGCAGGCTTATTTCAGGGAAGACAGATAAAAGGAGGGGGCTTATGCGTTTACTTGAAGAGCGGATCAGAAAAGACGGAGTTGTCAAACCCGGCAATGTATTAAAAGTGGATTCCTTTTTGAACCATCAGATGGATATCGCTCTGTTTAATGAGATGGGCAAAGAGTGGAAGAGGCTTTTTAGCGGCGTTCCCATAAATAAGATACTTACTATCGAGGCTTCGGGCATAGGGATCGCAGCTGTTGCAGCACAGTATTTTGATGTGCCTGTGGTATTTGCAAAGAAGACGCAGACTATCAACCTCGACGGAGAGCTTTATTCCACGGAGGTGCAGTCTTTTACGCACCAGAAGGTATATAATGTAGTGATCTCCAAACGCTTTCTTAATGCCGGAGATAATGTATTGATAATAGATGACTTTCTGGCAAACGGCAATGCGATAAACGGTCTGATGGAGATGTGTGATAAAGCAGGCGCAAAAGTGGCGGGCGTAGGCATAGCTATAGAAAAAGGCTTTCAGGACGGCGGCAGGGAACTCAGGGAAAAAGGAGTTCATCTTGAATCGCTGGCTGTTATCAAAAGCATGGATCCCGAAAAGGGAACGATCGACTTTGCCTGAAATTGGTTGACATAAAAACCGGTTGACATAAGATTTTTATTTCGGTATAATCTTTTAAGGTTGTTCTTTAAGAGAAACGGAGGAAAAGCTTATGAAATGCCCTTTTTGCGGTCACGAAAACACCAGAGTTGTTGATTCACGTCCTGCTGATGATAATGCATCGATCAGAAGGCGCAGGGTCTGCGATGAATGTGACAAACGCTTTACAACCTATGAAAAAGTAGAAACTATTCCTCTTATAGTCATTAAGAAGGATAATAACCGCGAGGCATATGACCGTAAGAAGATCGAGGCCGGAGTGCTCCGCGCGTGCCATAAGCGCCCGATTAGCGCTGAAGCGATCACCAAACTGGTTGATGAGGTGGAAACCGAAGTCTTCAAGCGTGAAGAAAAAGAAGTTCCCAGCGCAGTTATCGGAGAGATCGTAATGGAAAAGCTTGAGAATCTTGAAGCGGTTGCTTATGTGCGTTTTGCATCTGTATATCGTGAATTTAAGGATATCAATACCTTCATGGATGAACTTAAGAAGGTGCTTGATAAAAGTTAAGCAGGATAATGGCAGGATCAGAAGTTAAGGAAGAAGAAAAAAAATCCCGAGTAGAGCAGGGGATATATTCTTATGAGCTGATGGCAGAGGCGGATGATGCAAGACTTGAAGCGCAGCGCATCGCCCGTCTCGAAAAGCAGCTTGATTATACAAGGCCGGCATTTGTGCTGGCTTTTTATAAAAAAGCCCTTGAGGATCATGTCTTTAAGACTGTGGAGGGCTTTACCTATCTTGTACATCTGCGTAATTATCTGGAAAGCCGCAAAGAGGACCTTTCCGGATTCATACCGCCGATCCCGGCAGATTATCTCAGCGAGCGGGCTCATTATCGTCTGCTTATAAACGAAGTCAAGGATAATCTCAAAAACGAAAAAAAGAAAACAAAAAAATTAAAGCATAACAATACTACCATGGGTATCGTGATAGCCGCTCTTGTTGTGGCTCTTATCGCGATGCTCGTAATAGCTGTTGTCAGCGATAATCCCAATATACTTAATTACGAAAGAGTGCTTCAGGATAAATATGCTTCATGGGAAATGGAACTTAAAGAGCGTGAGGCTGATATAAGGGAAAAAGAATTGGAGCTCAAGAGAGATTAAATTTTATCTGTTTTTTCACAAAATCAACATATTCGTCTGATATTATGATCTTCGGAGGGATATTCACATGGATAAAGCAAAGATACTGGTTGTAGATGATGAGAGCAGGATGAGGAAACTGGTCAGGGATTTCCTTGTCAAAAATGATTATGCGGTTGTGGAAGCCGAAGACGGCAGCGCTGCGCTGGATATATTTTACAGCGAAAATGATATAGATCTTGTGATACTTGATGTCATGATGCCGAAGATGGATGGCTGGGAAGTGTGCAAAGAGATCAGAAAAACTTCCAAAGTGCCTATCATAATGCTGACAGCCCGCGGTGAAGAGAGGGATGAGCTTCTGGGATTTCAGCTGGGGGTTGATGAATATATGTCAAAACCTTTCAGCCCAAAGATCCTTGTGGCCAGGGTTGAAGCAATACTTCGCCGCACTACGGGCATGGGTGATGACGCGCGCATCGAAGCGGGCGGAGTGGTAGTCGACAAAGTGGCTCATACCGTGATGATCGACGGAGCAGTTATCGATCTTTCTTTCAAGGAATTTGAACTGCTCAGTTTCTTTATGGAAAATCAGGGCATAGCCTTATCAAGGGAAAAGATCTTAAACAGCGTCTGGAATTATGATTATTTCGGCGATGCCAGGACTATTGATACCCATGTTAAAAAACTCAGAAGCAAAATGGGACCTAAGGGAGACTATATCCATACCATCTGGGGGCTTGGATATAAGTTTGATACAAAGGAAGCATGAGCATGGTCCGTGATCATAAAAAAGAGTGCAGAAAGCTTTTCTCTACACTTAAATTCCAGATGACCGTCACTTATGTTGCGCTCATGATGATCACCTTTATAGGGTGCTGTTATTTTAATAAATACTTTCTTGAAAAAAATTATCTCGAGTATAAAAGAGATAATCTTCTGGAGATCTATTCAAAGCTCGAAGAGGCTGATATGCAGTCCGGATTCGGCGATTCAGAGTATGAAAATGAGATATTGGAGCTCTGTAATAATTACAATGTCAGTTTTGTGGTGACTGATGCCAGCTCCAATACGCTGTATTCAAACATCAAAGATCCCGGGCAGATTTCGAGACAGCTGCGGGATATCGTATTTTCGCGTGATAAGATAGACAAAAAGATCGTAGAGGAAAATGATGAATACAGCTTAAGCTATATGCATGATCCTTCTACCGGTACTGAATATGCTGTGCTTTGGGGAGATCTGGCCGAAGATTCGTTTTTTATGGTAAGAACGGCCCTTGAGAGCGTCAGAGAGAGCGCCAGGATAGCAAATAAGATGCTTATGGGGATAAGTGTTATTGCGCTGATCATTGCGGCTGTTGTTATCTGGCTGATCTCTAACAGCGTGACCAAACCGATAAAGAAGCTCGTTGAAGTGTCCGAACATATGTCGGCCATGGATTTTGAGGTGCGTTATACCGGCCATTACAATAACGAGATGGACAGCCTGGGAGAAAATATCAATCTGCTGGCTGACAGTCTTAAGGATAATATAGGC
>CADAHD010000187.1 GCA_902787595.1 uncultured Lachnospiraceae bacterium | reverse complement strand
ACGCAACCTGGGAGAATACCGCACCCATTTTGAGCCGGATGATGAAGTAAGTACAGATGAAGCTGCGGCACTGTTTGGAATAAGGACCATATCAGCAGACCCTATCCGCGGACTTCTTATCAATGGGAAGAGTGTTAAGCTTAAAGGCGGATGCCTGCATCATGACAATGGCCTTTTAGGCGCTGTGAGCTTTAAGGAGATAGAGGAAAGAAAGGTAAGGAAGCTTAAGGAAGCAGGATTTAATGCGATCAGAACAGCGCATAATCCGCCTTCTGCGGCTCTGATAGAAGCCTGTGACAGGATAGGCATGTATGTTTTTGACGAGGCTTTTGATGCCTGGTTTATCGGCAAGCGTGGCGGCGATTATAATCAGTTTTTTATGGCAGACTGGGAGAAGGACTTAAGCGCATTTGTAAAGAGGGACAGGGTGCATCCCTGCGTGATACTCTGGTCGACAGGAAATGAGATACCCGAGCGCGGCGGACTTGCCGACGGATACAGACGCGCCACGATGCTGGCAGAGACAGTGCGGGCGCTGGACGGCTCACGCCCCATCAGTAACGGTATATGCTCCTTCTGGAGCGGTCTGGATGATAAACTGGCTGTAGGACAGAACCAGGCCCAGAATGCCGGAGACGGCTTCAGATCGCTTTTGTGGGAGAACGGCACGGAGCCTTTTACAAACGGTCTGGATGTAGTGGGATACAACTACATGGAAGAGATCTATGAGAGGGATCATGAGATGTTCCCCGAAAGGGTCATATTGGGATCGGAGAATTTCCCCAAGGAAATAGGCTTCCGCTGGCCCATGGTGGAAAAACTGCCTTATGTTATCGGTGATTTTACATGGACAGCCTGGGATTATATCGGTGAAGCGGGACTGGGCAAAGCGGCCTATGTTGATCAGGATGATCCCGATGCTCCCAAGAATCCATGGAATCTTATGCCTCAGGATACCTCACCGTATCCCTGGCGTCTGGCAAATGATGCGGATTTTGATATCACAGGTCATAAGTGCCCGCAGGGAGAATACAGGAGCATTGTCTGGGGGAACGGGAAAACAAAGCTTTATTCCATGCATCCCGATACCTTTGGCAAGCGCGAGGTGGTCAGCATGTGGGGCTTTCCTTATGTACGCGCTGACTGGAACTACGCGGGATATGAAGGAAAGCCTGTGGAACTGGTGGTATTTTCTGCGGCAGAAGAAGTGGAGATACTTATAAACGGACGCAGCTTAGGACGCAGGGCTGTATGCACAGATCGTCCCATGCCCTGCAGTGTGCGTTTTGAGACAGTATATGAGAGCGGCGTGGTGACTGCCGTAAGCTACAGCGGCGGTAAGGAGATAAGCAGGGACAGCCTGCATACTACCGGGAAAGCAGAAAAGATACGCATAGCTGCAGAAAAGGATAAGATGCGCGCCGACGGCCATGATCTGATATTTGTAAATATTGAGATAGTTGATGCCGACGGGAATATCGTGCCTGATGCAGATACGGAGCTGAATGCCGCAGTAAGCGGAGTGGGCCTGGCAGCAGGTTTTGGCTCTGCAGCGCCTGTAAGCGAAGAAGATTATACGGACGATAAAGCGCGTACATACCGCGGGCGCGCCATGCTGGTATTAAGATCGGGCTACGAGAAGGGCAAATGCGTCCTGAGTGTAAATGCGGAGGGCTTTGCGGAAGCTAAGGCAGAGTTTGTTTGCGAATAAGTTGAATTGAGGTCTTGACAAGAAGTCATTAAGGTTGTATTCTTTGTATTACATAGAGCAATACAAAGAATACAAACAATACATAAGTATCACTTATGGCTAAATGTCAAGGAGGTAAAGGATATGGAATTCGCAAAAATAGGAAACAGCCAGATGGGACTGTTGGTGAGCGGAGCGATCCTGTTCACGGTAGTGCCGCTTATCATAGCGATCGTCTGGACCATAAAGAAAAAGGAGAAGTTCACAAGCGTACTTGCGGGAGCAGCAACTTTTCTGCTGTTTGCCGTTATACTGGAAAAGCCGTTGCAGAATATCCTGGTCTTTCCGACTATGATGGGGCTTAGCGAGCATGCGGCAGCCGGATTCATCAATGCAAGGCCTGTTTTATGGGCGCTGATAGTTGGACTTTTCCCGGGAGTGTTTGAAGAGACCGGACGACTGGTGGCGTTTAAAACGGTACTTAAAAACAGGAAGAACCGGGAGACGGGAATATCATACGGTATCGGGCACGGCGGCATAGAAGTGATACTGACAATGGGTATCACATATATCACCTATATCGCTTATGCAGCAATGATCAATTCCGGTACTTTCGGGAATATGATAGCGCAGGTTGCGGCGCAGGCCCCTGAGCAGGAAGCAAACGGTTATGCGTTAGCGGCGCAGCTGGCAGCTTTTTCGGCAGGTGATCTGGCAATCAACGTTGTGGAACGTATATTCGCAGTTATGTTTCATACCGGTGCTTCGATCCTGGTTTTTTATGCATGCAGAGATAAAAAGAAGTTCTGGCTCTATCCGCTGGCTATCCTGCTGCATACGGTAATGGATAGTGTAGCAGGTCTGCAGATGGCAGGGGTGATATCACCTTCACCGGTGATGCTGGAAGTAATTATCGCGGTCTTCGGGAGTGCGGTATTCTTTGGAGCTTATTTCCTTCTGTATAAGAAGGATGCAGGTAAAGAGCAGGTATGAGCCTGTATAAAGGCTTAGCTGCGGAAAGGGAGGTGTATGATGACGGGAAATATCTTTTTCGCGGTGATCGTCGGAGGGTGCGCAGCGGTTTTCACGATCCTGGGAATATGGGTGATAAGGAAAAAGGAACCGGGGCATTTCTGGACCGGGCAGACAGTGCGGCCGGATGAGATAAGGGATGTGAAGGCCTATAATAAGGAGCTGGGTATCTTATGGATCGCATTCGGGGCTTTATTATGGATAGATGCGATACTGGGAGCTGTCCTGGGAGGCGGCCCGGGGGCTATTGCCATGGGGATATCTTTTGTGATAGGGATCCCGATGCTCCCGTTCATATATAACAGTATCTATAAAAAATACAAGAAAAGTAAGGACAAAACGGTATGATAATAAGGATCGATGAATTGTCTGATGTGCCTATATATCAGCAGATAAGAAACCAGATCGTGATGGGGATATCATCCGGAGAGCTGGAAGCAGGAGAGCAGCTGCCGACGGTGCGCGCCCTGGCCATGGAGATGGGGATCAACACGATGACAGTGAGCAAGGCTTATCAGCTGTTAAAAACGGAGGGGTATATCATGACAGACAGAAAAAACGGAGCCAGGATACGGAGTGAGATCGAAAAGCAGGGCAGGATAAGTTCCGGAAACCGCTCAGAGCTTAAGCGTATCGTATCGGAGGCAAGGCTTTCGGGAGTACCGAAGGATGAGCTTATCAAACTCGTAAACGAGTATTACGGAGGATAAAGAAATGGCAGCAGTTTTTGGATGGATAATGTTTCTGTGCGTGGCTTCAGTGCTTTTGTTCAATTTATTCTACATGTATCCGCTTAAATGGAAGGAAAAAAAGTTCATACTGGGAGTCAAGAGCCGTAAGGAGTTTAAGGAAGAGGAAACTGCAAAAAAGATAGATGAGATAGTGGAAAAAACACATAAACAGGCGATGATGATAACGATCGCATGTTTTGCGATATCCGGCATTTTGCTCCTGATAAAGGGGATGATGATGCAGACATTCTTCTGGACGCTGTTTGTCTTTATTACGATCACTGTTGATATGATACCGTACATATCAGGGCATTCTGCATTAATGAGCCTGAAAAAATCACTTGGCATAAAGAGCGGAGATGGTATTAACCTGGTTGACCTTAAATTGAGCGGCAAGGTTCATGCGCTTAAGCCTGTAAGCGTTATCGTGCCGAATGTTCTGGGCTTTATACCCGTTATCACGGCGCTGCTTCTGGATCTGAAACTTATAGTTGTAGACGGCAACAGGATCGCCGGAAGCTTTTTGACTACGCTGATCATAGGGACCTTCTGGTTTATGGGAATTCTGATCACGCTGTTCGCATTCGTAATGGATAATATGAGAAACGAAGTGATATCCTCTGACAGCGATGTGAATGCAAATTACAACAGAGCCAAAAAGAAAAACGCCGCAGACCTGAACATAGGCTTTATATGGATCAGCGTTATCTATACCGTTATCACCGCGGGCGGATTCTTCTTCTATTACAGCGAGATGCTGATGGTTGGGGCTTTGGTGGTATATATGCTCTTAATGTTTGTAGATGTGTTTGTCTTCATACATTTCGATAAAAAGATAGAGGCCAGATATTTAAAAGAGACAGAACTGCTTACCGATGATGATGAGTACTGGATAGCCGGGATGTTTTATTACAATCCTAAAGATAAGCGCATGAATGTGGAGAAACGCGCCGGTGTGGGAGCAACGGTTAATTTTGCGCATCCCGGAGGAAAGATCGTCGGAATTATAGGGATCGGCGGTATGCTGCTGGCGCTTGGGTCGCTGGTCTGGATGGGGCTGCTGGAGAGCACTCCCATCAGTTTGAGAGTTGAGGATTCGAAGGTCATCTGCCATCAGCTGCGGGATGAATATGTTATTCCTTTTGAAGATATCGATAGCGCGGAGTACGGAGACGATATCACGACCCACACTGTTATCCGTGTAGCCGGTGTGGGTATGGATACATTGCTTAAGGGTAACTTTTCAGTGGACGGGATCAACGGCTGCACACTGTTTCTTAACCCTCAGGAAAAAGAATTCATAAAGCTCGTCACCAAAAGAGGACAGATCTATTATATCGGCGGTGGCAGCGCAGCAGAAACACTAAAAGCCATGGGCATAATAGAGCGCCGCTAAAACCACAGG
>CADAHD010000186.1 GCA_902787595.1 uncultured Lachnospiraceae bacterium | reverse complement strand
TAACTGAAGTATTCGTCTGCCTTGATACCTCTTTTGATGATCACCTTTCTTGCCGGTTTTTCGATCACCTGGATAAAGACATTTCGTATCTCTTTGTTTTCACTCATTTTGCTTACATTCCTTTCTTTGACTGATTTGTTTTCGATCAGGTAAGGAGTAAACAGCCAGACCGGAACCGGACTTGATGAATATTCTTTCGGGTTGCAGCCGAATTCCCTTCGGAACGCCCTCTGGTATCCATCCACACTTCCAAAACCCAGGTCCATGGCAACATCCAGAACGGTCACTTGTTCATCACGCAGTCTTAACGCTGATTTTGACAGTTTAAGGCGCCTTATATAAACTGCCGGTGACATATTCAGATACTTTTGGAACAATCGTCTTGCGTGCCATGTTGAAAAAGCCGATACTTCTGCAAGGTCTTCGATCGTGATATCCTCCTGAATATGTTCGCGTATATAGTCCTGCATTTTTCTGACCGCTTCTCTTTGTTCGTCCATCCGCTTAACTCCTTGTGAGCCTATAATACTCTGTCACAGGGTTTTATTTCTCGACTTTTTTTGCTATGTTTTGGTAAAAAATTTTTGCGTCTTGTATTATATCATATTTATGACTATTGTTCCCTGAAAGTCGGTATACACGAGCCTCTTTATATGGTAAAATAAAACAACCGGCGTTTCTTCGCATAAAAGGAGGTATCTATGAAAAGATCTTATCGTTTTCTTGGTCTGATAATGACAGCGATCCTTATTTTCATGTGTATTCCGTGGGAAGCATATGCAGATGGTTCTTCCGGCGCGATAAATCAGGCAAAGGTGCAGAATCTGGCTTCAAAGATCAACTGCAGCGGAACCCCGATAGGCGTATATGATTATGATGCGCTTAGCAGGAGTGTATCTCTTAATAAGACAGCTACACTTTCAAAGCTGGCAGCAAAGCCCGGTGAGGTCTGCCTTATCGGAAAAGACAAAAATGTGATCCCGGAGGAATACTATGATCTGGAGCTTTCGGGGGATACCGGCAGACCCGGAACTCTCACGCTTACATTTACAGGCATAGAGGAGAAGGGGACAAGCGGAAAGCTGGTCAGGAAGATAAAAGTGGTACCCAGACCACTGGTCAAAGAAGAGATACAGTATGGATTTGCCGAAGGGACAGATCCGGATAATGTGCCTTATTCAAAGACAGGCGCCAGACCTGCGCTGGATATACAATGCACCATATCGGGAAACGGGGCACAGCCTGTTGTGCTCAAACTTGTTGAGGGAAGCGACTACAGCGTAACATATTCGAATAATAAAAAAGTCGGAGCTAAAGCTGTTGTTTCTGTAAAGGGAAAAGGCAGCTTTAAAGGCAAGCTCAATAAGATATTGTATTTTACGGTTGGCAAGGCGCCGTTGGATAACGGAGCGATCACTACAGCTTCACAGGATAAAAAGTATAAGAATAAAGCCGGATATTTCAGATCGGTCCCTGTTATGTATGATAACGGGAAAAAGCTTAAGTATGGCCGTGATTACAAATATGCCGAAGGAGGAGAACCCAGATATACTTTTGTAAAAAGCGTCGAGTTAGATGAGATAGCATATTCGGCCGGTGATGCCATACCGGATGGAGCGGTGCTGCCTGCCAATACCGATATCTGTGTCAGTTTTAACGCCGTTCCCGTACAGAACGGAAATTACTGTCTGGGCGCGGATCAGGAAGCTGTTCTCTGCAAAGCTTATTACAGGATAGGCCAGACTCCCATTTCCAGAGCTAAGGTTGTGATAGAGGATCAGCTGTTCAGGGGGGAAGGCAAAAATGTTACGCCGGGAAAGAGTGCTGTAAAGAGTATCAGTATCAGAGGGACCGGACTCACCTATGAAGACTTTGAGATAGTGTCTTTTTCTGCAAATGATAAGCCCGGGAAAGCTGTGATGATGATACATGGCATAGGAAATTATTACGGCACAAAAAAATGCAGTTTTAAGATAGTAAAAGCTAAGGCAGACGGAGCCGTACAGATAGATTCCGCAGCAGATCTTGAGGAGAAGGTGGAAGTTATAAAAGACGAGGAGAGCGGAGAAATAACTAATGAGGAAACAAGCATAGGAAGCATAGATGATAACGGTTTTGTATTCACTGTCGGAGAAGGCGCGCTTAAAGAAGATGCAAAGTTCAGCTTTGCTTCCTTGAGCAGAGAACAGCTTGAATCGATAGGAGCGATCGATCAGACAGCTGAAAGGATCATATCGCCGATGAGCATAGAGTGTGACGCCTACGATGGTGCTGTATTTGCTGATGGTGAGATGATGCTTACGCTGCCGATCACGGATACTGAGGATCCGGCTGCATTTGTTTTCTGCTGCTACGACGAAAGATTGGGAGAGATCAGATATCTGTATCCGGAGAGTTATGATCTGGAAAAGGGGACGATGTCCGTTTCGCTGCCGCATTTTTCCTGGTGGTGGAATAAAAAGATGACAAAAGAGGAGCAGATAGAAGCTTTTCTGGATCGGTACAGTAATAAGCTGGCTATGGAGAAAGGCAATTACAAACAGGCAGCCGCCGTTATGGAACCTTATATGAAACAGAAGATAGCTGCGCTGGGGCTTACCAAAAAAGCAGCGGCGGATCTGTTGCAGTTCAGTATGGTCAGATGGGCGGCTTCCTTTGATGGGGATGCCAAAGGCAGCGGATTCTTTGAGCAGGACGCCAAGGTAGTAACGGCAATGACCAGGGCGATATACGAAAATGATCAGGATGCTATTTTGCAATGTCTTGGGGATTCGGCGAATGAAGCGGTAAAGAAAAGCTGGGAACTGATGGAATACAGTCAGCGCATATCTGAAAAGATTGATTCAAAGATCTTTGACGGAACAGGCGGCGCCGTTATCGGCAGTTCAAATGCTCTTGTGCGCATGTCGGCATATTTCATCGAAGGCGGTGAGGATAATTATAAAGCGGGCATGGAGGAACTGGGAAACATACTTCAGGGTATCAATCCCGTCGTTGAAAAGGTGACTAAGATCACTGCATTCGTCGGAAGCTGCGTGAATCTGGGCTTTACTTATTGGAAAGCCGATAAGATAGAAGAGTTATATCAGATCTATAAAAACGGTCTGGATTCCAAATGGTTCGGAAATTATGTTATAGCCGGCGACAGGGAATCCTTTACGGAATATATTAATTACGCCAGCGGTCTTACCATGAGCAAGGGGATAGCGCGTTTCTACAATATGGATAAGATGTCGGAACGCATAGTTGAGCTTGGCTGGGACGTCAGGTATGGGACTAAGGACTATACTGAACTTCCGTTGAACGCGCAGAATACCCTCTCCCGATACGCCATCGATTCCCTTTTAAATTATTTTGATACCAGACTCGCACAGGAGAAGGATGCAGCAAAGATAAAGGAAGTCGAGCGTGAGACCATTGAAACCATGTTAAGCTTTGGAGCGCTTGATCCAAGGATGTATAATAATTTCTTTGGCGAGTATTCCGCAGATGATTATGATCTTAATGCAAGACTTGAAAGACTGTGCAGGGTTCGCAGCATGATATCCATGTATGTTGATGAACCGGCACTGGAAAGACTGCGCAAGGCCCAAAGCTATAATTACGGTGATGTTCTCAACTATTGGGTCATGTATATCTCGGACAAGAATGAGACCAGGGAGACTGCTATAGAGAAATTTAAGGCCACACTTTATGAGTGGGGCGTGCTTAATAAGAATTTCGTGGTCAGAAAAACAGTTGACGGGATAGATCTCAATTACAGTAGAATTTCACTGAAGACCGGAGATACTGCCGTGCTGAAGGCAAAAATATCACCGGATGATGCATATGATAAAACTGTGATATGGTCTGTTGACGAAACCAAAGCGCTGGAGCTTATTCCCGGAGGAACTGAAGGGAGCGCATCTCTCAGTTGTAAGATAAAAGCGCATGACGGAGCGCGTCAGGCCGTGGTCACAGCCACCACCAGGGACGGTGAATATACTGTTTCATGTGTTGTAAAGATAAAGATTCCCGGGCAGGCCGACGCTCTTGAACTGGATATAGAAAGCAATGAGATCTGGCTGGGGGTAGGTGAAACATACACATTTAATGTACTGGAGGGGGATTTGGGAGAAGTAACATCATCCAACCCCCAGGTGGCGAAGGTGGATGGAAGAACCATAACGGCTCTGGACTACGGGGAAGCGGATATCACAATAAAGGATGCTAATTACAAAGACAATGAATATGTTATTCATGTAAATGTGCCTGTACCGGATGACCACTTATACTTTGGAATATATGAGAGCTGGCTGTCACGTGTGTATACTATAAACCATTCGGGGGAAAACATAGAAGATTATTTTAAAGATGATGCAGAGCTTTCTTACAGTTCTGTATACATCACATATAAGAGTGGGAGTGATGAGGAAGATTTAGGGGAATTTGAGTATCCCGGCTCGATCCAGATCAATACACGCCTCAAAAACGGAAGTTATTTTTCCAGGATTTATAAAGCTAAAGACGGAGCTTTTGGCGAAACGGGCGGTATCGACAGAAAACTGTATTTGTGGAGAGAGGATATTCTATATGATGATGATGGAGTTCCGGTTTACGATGAGGAAGGAAATCCGGTTATGGTGGAGTATTTTGACGGTAATAATTATATAATTGCGCCGACCGGCATTCATCCGGGATCGTTTATCCTGTATTCCGTAGAAGGAAGCCTTGATGATGATCATTCGGATCCCATGAACATATATCGTGAGGTACAATATACCTTTGACCTGACGGAATATACATCAATACCGGTAATTGAAGAATAGCTAAATGGGGGCTTACAACGTCAATCGAACTACCGGACAGACCTGCATACATTGATCGGAGGGAATAAAAATAGACCGGGAGT
>CADAHD010000185.1 GCA_902787595.1 uncultured Lachnospiraceae bacterium | reverse complement strand
GTCTTTTCTTTATCTTCACCCTCTTTATCTGATGAGCCTCCCAGCACGTCCTCCTCCACGCCCGAAGAAGCGGTTTCATACACGCTCTTCCGCTCCAGGCTCTCCTGGAGTATGCTCTCGACCATAAGACGGCTTCTGGTATCGCTCTCCACGCGATACCTGCTCTCTTTCTTTTCCGTATACACGATGCGGGTATGAAGATCGATATGGAAGCGGTTCTCAAAAATGCTGTTGCAGAATCCGATGATCTCGTCTTCCTTCTGTCTGGCCACAAAACTCTCTGGTATGCTGAGCAGAAGGGTATCCCCCTCTACCTTAGGCTCTATTCCCCTAAGCACGGTGTACATTACCCTGTCCCTTAAAATGAGTTCATCCAAAATGCTCTGGAAATACTGCTCCACTATATATGATGGATCATACTGTACATTAAGATGAAAATCCTCCACGATGCAGGTCTTAAGCCCCTTGCCGGAAAACACTGCCCGGTCAAGCTCTTTTTCAAGGGCAAAGATATGATCTTTGGTTATCAGCTTGTCGTAGGAGATGTATATCTTTACAAGCTGTTCTTTCTGTTTTACAACCACACGATCCACAGAGACATCTTCAAAAAGGCGCTTTAGATCCTCACGGATGTCCGCCGTGCCAAAACTTTCACTGAATTTCTTTCCCATATGTCTTTCTCTCTTCTTACTCTCTGACCATCTGTTCCAGTTCTTTTCTTAACGCATCGAGCAGTTCGCCTTCGGGCATCTTGCGCACGATCTCGCCTTTCCTGATAAGGAGGCCTTCGCCCTTGCCGCCGGCTATGCCTATATCTGCTTCTTTAGCCTCTCCGGGGCCGTTGACCGCGCAGCCCATAACAGCGACTCTTATGCTCCTGTTATCCGGCGTCTTTATTGTCCGTACCATTTCTTCGACTTTTTCCGCAAGCCCTATCAGATCTATCTTTGTGCGCCCGCAGGTGGGGCAGCTCACCACTTCTATGCCGCCGCTCCTTAAGCCCAGTGAACGAAGTATAAGCTTTGCCGATCTGATCTCTTCTATCGGATCTCCGGTAAGAGACACCCTTATGGTATCGCCTATGCCTTTCTCGAGTATTATGCCTATGCCCAGCGCGCTCTTAATGTTTCCGGATATGAGCGTTCCGGCCTCGGTGATCCCCACATGCAGCGGATACGGCGTTTTGCCAGCCAGCAGCTCATGCGCCTCAATGCTCATGCGCACATTGGATGATTTGATGCTTATGACTATGTTGCCGTAATCACATTCCTCTATCATCCTCACCTTATCCAGCGCGCTCTCCACTATGCCCTGCGCCGTTACGCCGTGATATTTGTCCACCAGCGCAGCCTCCAGCGAGCCCGAGTTGACGCCCACACGGATAGGTATGTCTTTTGCCTTTGCCGCCCTTACCACTTCCTTGAGCTTTTCCTCTCCGCCTATGTTGCCCGGATTGATGCGTATCTTATCCGCGCCGTGCTCTATGGCCGCAAGAGCGCATTTGTGATCAAAATGTATATCTGCGACCAGCGGGATATGTATGCGCTGCTTTATCTGTTCAAGTGCCTCTGCCGCCGCAATGGTAGGCACGGTGCAGCGGATTATCTCGCAGCCTTCCGCTTCCAGCGCCAGGATCTGCGCTACTGTCGCCTCCACATCCTCTGTGGGTGTATTAGTCATTGACTGTATCGCAATAGGGCTTCCTCCGCCTATAACGCGGTTCCCGATCTTTATCTTTTTGGTATTGTCTCTGATAGCCATGGTCTTCTCCTTCTCCCCGAGGGGCTTCTTTCACAGCATAGGATTATAACACAACAGCCCTGTCAAAAAAAGGGATTGACAAAAGCGCTTTTATCTGAAATGCAGGCCTTCACAGTCTTTTTCCGTCAAAACAATATTCCAGCTGCGCTGCAGTATGAATCCTGCGCCGCCCGACAGATTATCCCTTATCACGCCCCACAAAAGACTGACAAGCGCCAGGCTGTAACAGAGCAGTTCTGCAAAGGGCCGGGGCGTATTCTCATAACGCAGCCAGAGCAGCACGCATGCGGCGACGACCTGCAGCCACATAAGCAGCCTGTATATATGGCCTTCCAGACTTCCTAATAAAGCCTCGCGCCCGGGCCTGATCTTTCTGAGCCTTTCCATCAGCTCCCCCGCATTTGCCGGTCTTTTATCAGGATCCTTCGAAAGACAGCAGTCTATCAGCTTCTTTGATGATCTGCTTATCATCCGGCCCAGCTCATTGCCCTTAAGCGGATGAAAAGGCGGCCGGGCAGGGTCGACAGCGCTGAGCATATACGAATACACAGCTGCCAGAGAGTACACATCCGCATCGGCTCTTACAGCACCGCTGAGGAGCTGCTCCGGCGCCGCATAGCCCCTGGTCCCGCAGACATTCCCGGCCTGCAGCTCACCGGTATTATAGAGCGCCGTGCCGAAGTCCAGAAGCCTGATGCTGCCGCCTTCGCTTATCATAAAGTTCGACGGTTTGATATCCCTGTATAATATCTGCGGCCTGCAGCCATGCAAAAAAGCCACGATGTCGCAAAGGCTCTTCATCAGCCCCAAAGCTTCAGCTTCTTCAAGCGGCGCATTCTTATGTATGTATTCCTCAAGCGTAACGCCCTCCACATACTCCATTACCAGCACGGTCCTTTCTTCTTCCTCGATCAGATCCACAAGATACGGTATACGCCTGTCATTTAAAGCTTTCATCCGCTCGGCTTCGTAACGGAGCTGTCTGCGCATGATGCTGTCGTCTTCACCCTCCGCGGTCTTCATTGCAAACAGGCTGTGCAGCTGTCTGTGCTCCGCAAGCCATACAGCCCCCATGCCGCCCTCGCCCAGCTTCCTTATCAGCCGGTAGCGGCTTATATCGTTTTTTTCGTTATTATTCATGCTATCTCCTTTTATTGCTGCTTCAGCTGCACTTAAGATATATCGCAGACATATTGTCACTGCTGCCTCTCCTCATACCGGCCTTTGCCAGCGATCTCAGGGCCTTATCCGCCTCTTCCCGCGCCTTGATCCTTCCGCGTCCCAGAGAGCTGCATATGTCAGAAGCGCTGATCCTGTTTCCGAATCCGTCGCTGTGCAGCAAAAAGCCCATGCTCTTAAATATGCGCCCGCTGTTCATATACGGCCGTTTGAAGCTTCCTATGCCTATGCAGCGCTCCACTCCCCGCGCATTGCCCTGGCGGGGCGCCAGCGCCTTTATCCGGCGTCCTATGCCATACGCCAGACTGTCGCCGCACTGAAACATCAGATAACGCCGGCCTACTATCAAAAGCATGGTCATTGTCGTGCCGCAGCGCAGCGAATTCTCAAGTCCGAAATTGCGCAATTCCTCATGCACGGTAAAGAGACTGCGCTGCAACGATCTCTGTATCCTGCCCTTATTAAAGCCGTGGACCAGAGTCTGCGGGAGCCTGTCATAGAACCAGACGCTTAGGCATTCCGCCAGATAACCGCTTGCCAGCTCACCCCTGTCTTCTCCTCCCATGCCGTCGCAGATAAGAGCCATTATCACTTCTCCGGCCCTGGTCTCCATGCGCTGCAATACAACTGAATCCTCGTTACGGCTCCTCCTGCCCTTTTCGTATAAGAGCGAATAAAAAAGTACCATAAAAACTCCTTTCTTTTAAGGGAAAGGTTCGTTACAGCACTTCCTGAAAAAATATGGGGTATGTTCATGTCCCCCGGCACGGAGACATGATATCAACGTGTTCTACCGATAGTAGAATACTACAACAAAGGAAAATAAAATGCAAGCATAAAATACGTACAGCTCGGTATTTACCCGTCTGATAAAAAACACCCGGAATGACAAAACGCCTTGTCATTCCGGGCGAAGCAAAATCTTTGTGATGAGTATTATATACTCTTAACTCATTATATCGCCGTAGGAATTCATATTACCCATGGTGCTCTGGAACTTGCGCTCAAGCTCAACGCTGCGCTCGCTTGCCAGATCCATGTAACGGATAAACACGCTCTCCACGCTTTCTCCGCTTTCGGCAGCTATCTCCTCCATCACCGGCTTAAGCTTTTCAAGCATAAAGCCTACCTGTGTCTTCTGGGGATCGATGCCATCCAGAACTTCATCGGCATAGTTGTTTATGCGCTCTAAGAAAGCTGCATCTTCTTTAGTCATTTTATTTCACCACTCTTACCTTGATAACGCACTCGATAGCCTCAAGCTTCTTAAGCAGCTCGTCGGTGATCGCGGAATCGGTATCGATCATGGTATATGCATAATCGCCCTTTGACTTATTGGTCATGTTATCGATATTGATGCCTACCTCGCCGAACACACCGGTGAACTTGGTGATCATGTTTGCCACATTCTTATGGCAGATAGCCACACGGCCTGCAGTCTGGCAAACGCCCATATCGGCATTGGGATAGTTTACGGAATTCCTGATGTTACCATTCTCGAGGAAATCGCGTAATTCCTGTACTGCCATAACAGCGCAGTTGTCCTCTGCTTCCTCTGTGGAAGCGCCCAGGTGAGGCATAAGGATAACGCCTTCCTGACCTGCGGTGGTAGGGTTAGCAAAGTCGGATACATACTTGCGGATCTTGCCGGCCTTGATACCCTCAAGTATAGCAGGCTCGTCGCACAGAAGATCACGCGCAAGGTTGATTATGATAACACCGTCCTTCATCAGAGCGATCGCATCCTTACCGATCATGCCCTTGGTGCTGTCAAGCAGGGGAACGTGAATGGTGATGTAATCGCACTCGCGATAGATATCGTTAACATCGGTAACATGCTTAACATCGCGGCTTAAGTTCCATGCTGCGTTGATGGAAAGATAAGGATCGTAACCGTATACTTCCATGCCCATGTGCTTTGCTGCATTTGCAACCAGAACGCCGATAGCGCCCAGACCGATGATACCAAGCTT
>CADAHD010000184.1 GCA_902787595.1 uncultured Lachnospiraceae bacterium | reverse complement strand
TGTTCTTCTTTAGGATCTTCTCTATTTCCTTTGTTCTGACTATGTTATACACCCGATTGTTAGCACTGTCAAGAGGTGAGTGCTAATTATTTTGTGAAGATTTTGTGTTCTTTTATGCCTTTTTCTCTTTCCTGGCCCTGAACATAAACTTCCGTGCTATATTTATGCCCACTTTATAAGGCAACGGTCTGAGAGCCTTATCCGCTTCTTTAAGCTTTTCACGGATGGGGATCGACTGGGGACAGTGCTGTTCGCATTTGCCGCAGCCCACACACTGGCTTGCAAACGCAGGCTCCTTCGTAAGCCCGACAGTCTGCGCAAACTGGAATCGTCCCTCCCGTTTGTTTTCGATATACATCATATTATAGCATGCAAAGGTGCCCGGAATATCCACGCCCTTAGGGCAGGGCATACAATAACGGCAGCCCGTGCATCCCACTTTTTCATTTTCCCTGATAGCTTTCTTCACCTGTTCAAGCAGCTCAAGGTCTTTTTCGGTAAGCGACCCGCTCTTCATATCATCTGCGGTCGTAACATTTTCTTCCACCATTTCAGGAGAGTTCATGCCGGAGAGGACCACTGTCACCTCAGGCTGGTTATACAACCATCTGAACGCCCATTCAGCCGGCGACCATCCATGTCCGTCTTCGGCAAAGATTTTTTTTGCTTTCGCAGGCAGCATATTAACAAGCTTTCCTCCGCGAAGAGGCTCCATTATCACAACAGGGATACCTTTGGCCGCGGCAGCCTTCACTCCGCTCACTCCCGCCTGTGTTACTTCATCCAGATAATTATACTGTACCTGGCAGAAGTCCCAGTCATAGTCATTTAAGATAGTGATGAAATTATCGGTATTCCCGTGATAGGAGAATCCGATATTCCTTATCTGCCCCGAACTCTTCTTTTCCTTTATCCAGTCAAGGATCCCGACAGCTTTAAGCTTTTCCCACATGTCTACATCAGTAAGATGATGCATCAGGTAATAATCTATATAGTCCGTGCGCAGACGGGACAGCTCCTCGCCAAAGTACTTATCGATACCCTTGCCATCCTTTATAAGATACTGCGGAAGTTTTGTCGCGATATTGACTTTATCCCTTATAGCATTACGCTCCAAAATCTCACCGAGCGCCGCCTCACTGCCGGGATAGATATATGCCGTATCGTAATAGTTTACTCCCGCATGATACGCCGCCATGATCTCCTTCTCGGCTTTATCGATATCTATCTGGTTTCCTTTTTTGGTAAAACGCATGCAGCCATAGCCCAGGACCGAAAGATCATTTCCGTTTTTATCTTTTCTGTACTGCATATACTACCTCCAAAAAACCACGTGGTCCGTCACCCCCGGTTTGCCTTAGTCTCTGTAATAACACAGACAATACCTGCTTACTCCGTTATCTGCTGTGATCGTATTGTATAAGCTACATCCCAGATGAACATACATATCTGCATATTCTTTCATATCCGTATCAAATAAAAGAGGCAGATGCATATCATCAGACATATTCTTCGCATATGCCACCAGTTCCGATGCTATTCCTTTTCCCTGGTGATCTTTATCCACACATACCATAAGCGCATCTATATGCCTTTGCTTTGCGTAATTTCCATTGGCTCCGCTCAGCTGATCGGCATACTGCAGCAGGCTCTTTATCCGCGGTGATCTGATCATAACAAGCATCTTTATGAGCATCCAGAGAAGTCTCAGTTTAGGGGAGTGCGCAGAATCTTCAAGACCTATAAACCCTGTCATTTCATCGTTTACAAATAGTTCCCCAGACCTGTATACATAATCCACATATAAGGACATGTACTTAAGAACATCTTCACGCCGCTCTTCAACAGATCCCCAGTTATGGAAAAGCTCATTGCTGACAAATGCCTCTCCCACCGCGCTGCTTATCCTCTTCAATTGCTCTTTGGTCAGATTCCGTGCTTTGTGTATCATGTATTAGATAATATCACATAATAGCTGTCGCTGACAATTAGCTGCAGGTTTGTTTCCACATCCTGTTAAGCTCGCGGTCTCCTATATGCTTTACCATAGCATCAATGCTCTCTCTTGCCGTTGATCCCAGCAGCAGATCGTACACTATCACTTTGTCTGACAGATCAACGATGAAATCCCTGATCCCGTAATCAGGCGACTCATCAAATCTGACTGACATAGCTGCCGCTTTCTTTAACAAAGCCCCGGCTTCTTCTTTCTTTCCCGTATGAAGCCGGGTATATGCCAAAAGCACATAATACACAGCACTCAGCTTATAAGCGATATCGATCTCTTTACCCATATGAAAACTTCTGATCATATCAAGCCCTGTTTCCAACAGTTCCGCTGCTTTCTTATACTCTTTTCTTTTTGAAAGGATAAAGGCATAGCTCATAAGCGATGTCATCAGTTTTGCTGCACTGTTTATCAGTGACTGGAGCATATACGGCTCAGCCTCTTTGGGCTTGTTAAGCTCTATTGCCAACACTGTTCCGATAAAATCACTGTACATGCCGCTTGGATTATTGTTTTTCAGTATATCAAGCGCTTTTTCATATTCTCCCATCGTATAATATACATATGCCATTTCACCGCGCACGGTATCCTCGCTTATCCCGGGATCATCATTCTGTTTTATCAGCATAAGCGCCTGTCCGTACAGTTCAAGCGCTCTTTGGGATACAGCTGTATTCTTGTTCCCTACTCCAAAAAACGAATACAGTGATGCGCAGTAATGTACCAGCCAAAAAGAGTTCGGGTACTTTTTTAATGCCTTTTCCATTTCCGTCAGCGCTTCAGTATCCTTCACCTTGGCAAGAGCGGCGATACGATCTACCATGGAATTAAGTGTATTATCCTTCACCTTATAGCCAACGAGCACATCCACGGAGATTTCAAAAAAATCCGCCAGTTTAAGTATCATATCCAGCTCCGGTACCGACATCGCAGCTTCCCATTTATGTACAGCTCCGGTACTTACTCCCATAACTTCCGCCAGCTGCTCCTGTGTCAGATGGTTTTGCTTTCTGTATTTTTTTATATTTTCTGATAAAGCTAATTCCATATCATCCTCCGTTTATATCCTGTCCGTATTATTGTGATACAGTAAATAATGCGTAAAAATATCCCTTTCTTTCCATCAGTTCATTAAAAGTTCCCGTTTCTTCTATTCTTCCATCCTTTAAAACCATGATCCCGTCATAACGTTTTAAGAGTTCTTCCTCCAGAGAATGTGTAACTACTATGCGTGTCATTCCCGACTGATCAAGTATATCTTCAGAAACCTGCCACGCCGTTTTGGGATCGAGTGCCGATGTTGCTTCATCAGCCAGCAGGACGGAGGAATTCTTCAAAAGACTCCTGGCGATCGATATTCTCTGTTTCTCTCCTCCGGATAAGGCGCAGCCGTTTTCACCGCAGAGTGTATCTCCGCCTCTTTCGTTGATCAGCTCATCCAGATGTGCCTGTCTTACAGCCAGGTCCAGCTCTTCCTGCGAAAAATCCCTAAACATCGTCACATTGTCCCTGATCGAAGCATTAAACACGAACACATTCTGCTGGATAAGAGATATTATGCCAAATATCGCATCCGGATCGATCGTTCTGAGCTCTCTTCCGTCCATACGGATCTGTCCGCTGTAATCTGCCCCCGGATTCATTAACAGATTAAGTAAAGTAGACTTTCCGCTGCCGCTGCCGCCGACAATGGCATAAGATTTTCCTGCAGCAAACTCAGCATTTATATCATGCAGTATCTCTTTTCCTTCCTCATATCCGAAGGATACATTTTTCAGACTTATGCCGTTCTTTAAACAGCTGATATCAACATCGCCTGAAAGCTTAGTGTTGTGCTCCAGTGAATCAGCCAGCTTTTTGATCAGTTCCCTGCCTGCTTTCCTTCCGGCCAGGATACCCGGCAGAGCAGCAACCGGCTGTATCATGAAATTCATGAGATTAACAAACATCATTACGGTTCCGGTAGTAATATCATGTCCCGTCAGAATAAGATATGTTCCCGCAATAAATACTCCCATCTGCGCCAGCATCCCTGCCAGTGCCCCTATCATGCCTACAGTCGTTCTCAGCCTTTCACGCGAAAACCTTGCATTTTCCAGCCTGCGGTTTTCTTTTGCAAATATACCGTATATCTCTTTTTCCGCTTTAAAGCTCTTTATCACGGAATATCCCGCAAGCGTATCACTAAGCATCGCCATAAAGCTGCTGTTTTGATCGGATACTGTTTTCTCGGCCTTTACAAGCCTGTCACCCGTCAGAAGAGATGCTGCCAGCGGCAATATCGTAACAAGAACGGATATCAATGTAAGGATCGGTGAATACAGCACCATCAGTATTACTGAACCGAAAAACATGACCAACTTGCTGACAAGTGAAAATAACTGCGAAAGATAATTTGCTTCTATACTTGTGACATCATTGCTCAGCGCCGATATGTATGCTGCGGTACTCTCGTCCCTGAAACTTGTGATCCCTTTCTGCGTAAGTTTTTCATAGGCCATATTCTTATAAGCTATAACAGCCCTTCTGATGAATTCCGGACGTGTGTACAGATCAAGAAGGAAAAACAGGATAAACAGCAGCAGATCCGCCCCGGTAAGTAAGAGGATCGTTTTAAAAGACAATGCTCCCTCAGCACCGGAAGCAGTATCGATCAGCTGTTTAAGCAGCCAGGATACTATGATCCCGCCAAATCCCGAATAAAGTGCTGCTACACATGCCAGGACAAATCTGATTCTGTTGTGTAAAAACAATTGTCCGCTTAATTGTCTGAATAAAATGTTAGTATGCTTCATACCCCGCACCTCCGTCGTATTATTTATGTATACAGCATACTCCAGAGGAATAAAGATATCCACACACCACGCTTACTATTGGGATATTATTTTTTATACTGACAGTATAATTT
>CADAHD010000183.1 GCA_902787595.1 uncultured Lachnospiraceae bacterium | reverse complement strand
TAAAACGCCATCAAAAGCCTTCTGCCTGAGGGAAAGGCGCGCGCATCCAAATGCCAATAAACTTAGTTATTAAATAAGGAGTACCCTATGTCTATCCTCTCAACTGAGTCTCTTTCCATCGGCTACAGCGACGAGCTGATAAAGAACATCACCCTGAGGCTTGAGCCGGGCTGCATCATGAGTCTTATCGGACCAAACGGAAGCGGTAAGTCCACCCTGCTCAAAACCATCACGGGACAGCTGAAAAAGAAAGGCGGATCGCTTTACTTAAGTGGCCGCGATATGGCAGGTCTGAAAGCAGCGGATATTGCAAAGAGCATGTCCATGGTGATGACGGAACGCAATATACCGGAACTTATGAGCTGCCGTGAGATAGTAGAGATGGGAAGATATCCGTATACAGGGATGCTGGGGATCTTAAGCGATGAAGACAAAAAGAGCGTTGAGAAAGCGCTCGAGCTGACAGATACCTCTGATATCGCAGAGCGGCCCTTCAACGCGGTAAGCGACGGCCAGAGGCAGCGCATCATGCTGGCAAGGGCTATCTGCCAGGAACCGCAGGTTTTAATACTTGATGAGCCCACATCATTTCTGGATATACGTTTCCGCCTGCAGATACTCAGAATAATACAAAGACTGTCGCAGGAAAAGAATGTGGCTGTCTTAATGTCGCTTCACGAACTTGAACAGGCTATGCGGATATCGCATCAGGTTGTGGCCGTGGGAGCAAATGGTGTCGAACGCATAGGAACTCCCCGCGAGGTTTTTGAAGAAAGCTTTATCCGTAAACTATACGGGATCGAGGATATGGATACAGAGCTGACAGGCAGCGTTCCATGGTTTGAAAATGAAGCGGAGAAAAAAACATCCGTTAAAAGAACAAAGGGTGTTATAATGATACAGGGCACCATGTCCGGAGCGGGAAAAAGCCTGATAGCTGCCGGACTGTGCAGGGTCTTCACCAGAGCAGGGTATAAAGTGGCACCGTTTAAATCGCAGAATATGGCGCTTAATTCCTTTGTCACAAAGGAAGGCCTGGAGATGGGCAGAGCCCAGGCAATGCAGGCTGAATGCTGCAGGCGGGAACCTTTAGCCTGTATGAATCCCGTGCTTTTAAAACCTACGGACGATAAGGGCTCGCAGGTAATAGTAAACGGCCGCGTGGTAGGAAACATGCGCGCTGTGGAATATTTTAAATACAAGACAAAACTTATTCCGGAGATACAAAAAGCCTTCGATAAACTTCGTGAGAATTCTGACATTATCGTGATAGAAGGCGCGGGTTCGCCTGTAGAGATCAACTTAAAGAAAAACGATATCGTTAACATGGGGCTGGCAGAGATGACCGGAGCAACGGTCCTTTTAGTGGGAGATATTGACCGCGGTGGAGTATTTGCCCAGCTTATAGGCACGCTGGATCTGCTGAATGCAGACGAGCGTGAGAGGGTTGGCGGTCTTATCGTTAATAAATTCCGCGGAGATATAAATCTTTTTGAAAGCGGCGTTAAAATGCTGGAGGAAAAGAGCGGCAAGAAGGTGCTCGGAGTCGTGCCTTTTACGGATGTTGATCTTGAGGATGAGGATTCTTTATCAGACAGATTCTTAAAACGCGACAGAAAGAACTTTGACATAGCCGTGATACGTCTGCCTCATATTTCCAACTTTACCGACTTTGATGTTTTTGAGCAGTCGGATGATATCTCGGTAAGATATGTAAGTGATCCCGCATTACTTAAAAAGCCGGACATGCTGATGATCCCCGGTACAAAAAATACGATAGGAGATCTGCGCTGGCTTAAGGAAAAGGGCTTTGACAGCCGGATCAAACAGCTTAAAGATGAGGGATGCGTGATAATAGGCATCTGCGGAGGCTATCAGATGCTGGGGCTTAAGGTGAGCGATCCCGAAGGCTGTGAATGCGGAGGAGAGGAAGAAGGCCTGGCGCTGCTTCCTGTGAATACCGTTATGAGCGGCGCAAAGAAAAGAACACAGTTTGAAGGAAAGATAGAGCATCCCGATGGCGTGCTTAAAGGCTTAAGCGGCAGGAGGATCCTTGGCTATGAGATACATATGGGAGAGTCCGTTTTATCGGACTCATTTGAAGGCGATGTCTGCGGCTTTACATCAGATGGCAGCGGATACTGTGTGGGAAATGTATACGGCACTTATGTTCATGGCATATTTGATGCTGACGATACCGCAGCTGCTTTAGTAAAGGCTGTGGCAGATGAGCGCGGCGCAGATGTTGATACCTCCGCCATTATAGATTATCGCGAATACAAAGAAACGCAGTATGAGAAGCTGGCGGATGCTTTGGAACAGAGCCTGGATATGAAGCTTATATACGAGTTGATGGGGATGGACCCCAAGGCGGGCACCTTATTGTGACTCTGTCATCCTGAGCGAAGCGAAGGATCCTGACTGTGTAAACTTTACCAATACAGTACACTATGGAAGAATAATCATAAATCTCATGACCATAACTGACCTTTTTAATACAACTATCTATACTCCCGACGCTGATGTCTATGCAGCTGCAAAGCGTGCATGGGACAGCGTGGCTCATCCCCTGGACGGACTGGGGATATTGGAGGAGGATATCTGCCGTATAGCAGCAGCGCAGCGGAATGTTATGCCGGATATCTCAAAGAAAGCACTCATTATATTCTGCGCCGATAACGGAGTTGTGAGCGAAGGCGTTTCGCAGTGCGGCAGTGAGGTTACATATAAGGTTGCAGAACTCATGGGACAGAGAAAGAGCTCTGTCGGCATGATGACAAGCGCTTATCCCATTGATATCTTTACCGTGGATACAGGAATCGACAGCGATGAGATAATAGACGGTGTTAAAGACTGCAAGGTACGCAGGGGCAGCGGCAATATCGTAAAAGAAGCAGCCATGTCTGAAGAAGAATGTCTGCAGGCGATAGAATGCGGAATCGTAATGGTAAAGGAGCTGTCGCAAAAATGCTATGGTATAATAGCGACGGGCGAGATGGGCATAGGCAATACCACTACCAGCACGGCTATGCTCTGCGCATTATTGGGGCTTGAGCCGGAAAAGGTAACGGGAAGGGGCGCAGGTCTTACAGATGAGGGGCTTCAAAAGAAGATTGCCGTCATCAGAAGAGCATTAGCCTTTCACGGGTTTGATCCTGAGTCGCCCGTGCTTACAAAAGATTATGCATTCAGGGCTTTATGCTGTCTTGGAGGGCTGGATATAGCGGCCCTTACCGGAGCGTTTATCGGCGGGGCGCTGTATCATATTCCGCTTGTCATCGACGGTCTTATCAGCGCGGTGGCGGCGTTCTGCGCAGAGTGTATAGCGCCAGGATGCAGGGGGTATATGCTGGCTTCGCATAACGGAAAGGAGCGTGGCTGCGCAGCAATACTGGACAGGCTTAAGCTTCGCCCCGTGATAGATGCTCAGCTGGCCCTGGGAGAGGGCAGCGGAGCAGTCCTGCTTTTGCCTGTGCTTGATATGGCGTACGATCTGTACAGGGCAGGAACGGCTTTTGAAAATACTGATATAGAGAATTATAAGAGGTTTGAACAGTGATAACGCTTGTATGCGGTAAACCAAACAGCGGAAAGTCTGCGCGCGCGGAAGAACTGTTTTCGGAAACCAAAGCAGAGTATAAATACTATATAGCAACGATGCAGGTGTTTGATGAAGAAGGCAGAAAGCGCGTTGAAAAACACAGACGAGCCAGAGAAGGAAAAGGCTTTATCACGCTTGAGATCACTACCGGGGTGGACCGCGCAGCAGACGAGATGGCGGATCCTTCTAAAAGCGCGGCACTGCTGGAGTGTCTCTCAAACCTTGCAGGAAATGAGATGCATGGCAGTGAAGCATTTGATCCGCTTGTTTTTGATGAGAATTTTGGTGAACTCTGCGAACGCATCTTTCAAACTGGTTTTCTCTTCCATAATGCTATTAATTGTTAATTTATTTCAATGTAAGGCCGGACGGAGACCACTTGCTCCATCGGAACAACTTCGTGTTTTTCAACTTTCACTTTCTTTTTGCTTCCTTCCGCTTTTTCCAGCGCCGTGTAGTGCAGGGTGACTTGCTGTCCGTCCGCCGCTTCCAGGGTCGCGACGAGTTTGCGGCCACCTTTGATCCACGCCTCCACGCGGGAGCCCAGGGCTTTGGTGAACTGTCCCTGAACCTTGAAGGGCTGGTCCAAGCCGGCGGAACTCACCGTCAAGGAGTAGTCTTCCTTTTCCCGGTCGAAAGCCGCTTCGAACAGTTCGGAAACGGCGACGCAGTCGTCCAGGCTGACGCTGCCTTCCTCTTTTTCCAAAGTCAAAGTCACTTCGTTGTCTGCGCTGATTTGGATGTCCACAAAAAACATCTTGCGTGCAACGATTTCCTTCTCTATTGCATCCTTAATCTCGATAGTGTTCATCTGACAAATGTGTCGGGTACAAAATAAGGGGACCGCCTGTCCCCTCGTTAATTCGACTGCAAAGATAAACATTTATTTTTAATATATGCATTTTATTGCATATTTTTGTATAAAAATAGCGTGATGGAACTGAAAGCCAAACAAATTGCAGAGGTCTTGGAAGGCCGTGTGGATGGGAATCCCGAGGTGATTGTCAAGACTTTTGCCCGGATTGAGAGCGGGAAACCGGGTGCTATCTGCTTCTTTGCCAACCCCAAGTATGAAAAATATGTCTATACCAGCAATGCCTCCGTCATTCTGGTCAATGAGACTTTCGAGCCCAAGCAGCCGGTGGCGGCTACGCTCGTGCGCGTGAAGGATGCCTACAGTGCCGTGGCGGCTCTGCTTGACTATGTGACGGCGCAGAAAAAGGCCTACAAGCGGTACCGCGGTCGTCATAGCGTCATCAAGTGGTCTTCCAAACTGGGGAAAAAAGTCTATGTGGGGGAGCAGTGCTATATCGGTGCCCACACGAAGGTCGGTTCCTATACCAAACTCTATCCGCAGGTCTATATCGGCGACAATGTCACCGTCGGGGAGTACTGC
>CADAHD010000182.1 GCA_902787595.1 uncultured Lachnospiraceae bacterium | reverse complement strand
AAAGACGCCTACACCTACAACGGCGCCCACACCTACAACGGCACCCACACCTACACCGGTACCTGTGAATACGGAGCCGGCTGTGCCTACAGCAGCGCCTGCGCCGGTGCCCGTAGTCGTGGATCCGGGAAAGTTTGATGCCATAGGCTATGCAAACCGTTATCCCGATGTAAGGGAGCTTTACGGCTACGATCCCATAGCGCTTTGGAACCATTATGACACCATTGGAAGATATGAAGGCAGATTACCTTATTAAGGTGAAAGATGGCGGAAAAGAAGAGCAGTAAAAAAGAAGAGCCCTCTGTTGACTGGGTTGCGGAAGATATAAAGAGCGGAGAATTTAAAAATATCTATCTGCTCTACGGGACAGAGAGCTATATGCTCAGATGGAGCCGCACACGTCTGGTAAAAGCTCTTATACCCGAGACTGATGACATGAATTATTCCGTCTACGAGGATAAGAGTCTGGATCTGGAAAAGATAATAGAGCAGGCGGATACCATGCCTTTTTTTGCAGAGCGGCGGGTGATCCTTATAAAGGACAGCGGATATTTTAAGAATGCCAACGAGCGGCTTAAGAAATATCTGCCGCAGCTGCCGCCCACTACGGTGATGATCTTTTGCGAAAAGGAAGTGCGCAAGGGTAAAGGCACCATATTTGATTACGTGAATACCAACGGCCGTGTGGTGGAGTATGTCACCTTAGACCGGAAACGCGTGGAAAAGTATGTTGTGGCACTGTTAAGCCGTGAGGGACGCAGTATGCAGCGCCCTACCTTTGAGTATTTTATCGACAGGGTCGGTATGCAGATGCAGGATATAAGCGTTGAGCTGGAAAAGCTTATCTGCTATACTGACGGCCGTGAGCTCATAAGCCGTGAGGATATAGATGCTGTGGTAAGCCCCAGACTTGAGGAACACGTATTTGACCTGACTAATGCCATAGCCGAAAAGAAGCGCAGGACGGCGCTGGATAAGTATTATGAACTTATGGCACTTAAGACACAGCCCATGGGGATAATAATACTGCTGACCAGGCAGTTTAACCGCCTGATGCTGATAAAGAGCATGAGGTCGAAAGGGCTGGGACCCGAGAGGATAGCAAAGAGCCTGGGCATAAGCGAGAGGGCTGTCCCGGTAAATGAGAGACTGGCATCACGTTTTACAATGGAAGAATTAAAGAGTGCCCTGGCTGACTGTGTGGATGCGGAAGAAGCCGTAAAGAGCGGACGCATGAGCGACACATTAAGCCTTGAGACTCTGATAGTTAAATACGCTTCAAGTTAAGGAGGTAACAAACAATGGTAGAAAAGGTATTGCTGCTGGTCGTATTCTTCGGGATCATGATCGCAGTGGGACTCTACTCGAGGAAGCATTCAACCAATGTGAATGACTTCGTGCTGGGGGGACGTAAGGTAGGACCGTGGCTTACGGCTTTTGCGTTCGGCACATCTTACTTTTCGGCCGTGGTATTCGTGGGTTACGCCGGACAGTTTGGTTACAAGTATGGTGTGGCAACCACATGGATCGGTATAGGAAACGCATTTATCGGTTCGCTTCTGGCTTGGGTAGTGCTGGGACGCCGCACAAGGATCATGACCAAGTTCCTGGATGCAAAGACCATGCCGGATTTCTTTGGCAAGCGTTATCATTCCAAGGCAATGCGTATCGTTGCTGCAATAATCTCTTTCGTATTCCTTATCCCTTATACTTCATCCGTTTATAACGGTCTGTCCAGACTTTTCGGAATGGCTTTTGATATTGATTATTCCATCTGCGTTATCGCCATGGCAGGTCTTACCTGTGTATATGTTATCCTGGGCGGATATATGGCTACAGCCATTAACGACTTTATTCAGGGTATCATTATGATAGGCGGCATCATCGCTGTAATATTTTCAATACTTAACGGACAGGGTGGTTTCCTCAACGCGCTTAAGGAACTGTCTCTGATCCCTGCGGATCCCGCTGTAACAACTCCGGCCCTTGCCGGCAGCCAGGGGCTTTTCACAAGCTTCTTCGGACCCGATCCCTTAAATCTTCTGGGCGTGGTCATACTTACATCGCTGGGAACCTGGGGTCTTCCCCAGATGGTTCAGAAATTCTACGCTATCCGTGATGAGAAGGCAGTGCAGACCGGTACCATAATATCTACCATATTTGCGGTGATCATATCCTGCGGATGCTATTTCCTGGGCGGTTTCGGAAGACTGTTTGATGATGTGGTCGCAAGAAACGATCAGGGCGGGGTGCTTTACGACAGCGTGATCCCTTCCATGCTTTCGACTCTTCCCGATATACTTATAGGCGTTGTGATAATGCTGGTGCTTTCTGCATCGATGTCCACTCTGGCATCACTGGTGCTTACTTCTTCGTCCACCATCACCATCGACCTTCTTAAGGATAACGTGGTCAAGAAGATGGATGATAAGAAACAGCTTATTACCATGAGGATATTCCTCATAATCTTTATCGTGCTTTCTGTTGTAATGGCGCTTAAGCCCCCCGCGCTCATAGCTCAGCTCATGGGTATATCCTGGGGCGCGCTGGCAGGCGCATTCCTGGCTCCTTTCCTTTACGGACTGTACTGGAAGGGCGTTACGCGCGCATCGGTTTGGAGCTGCTTTGTTGTAGCCATAGGTATAACGGTGCTTAATCTTTTCCCGGCTACCAAGTTCATACAGAGCCCCATCAATGCAGGCGCTGCAGCAATGATCGCAGGTCTTATCGTGGTTCCCGTTGTAAGCCTTCTTACTCCCAAGATGCAGGAAGGCGAGATCAAGTTTGTATTCAACTGCTATGAGGAAAAGCATATGGTTGAGCAGCGTTACGCGCTTCCTTCCGAAGACGGCATAAGTCCCGCAAAGGCTGCAGCCAAGGCTGAAAAGGCAGAAATGGCCGGGAAGAACAACAGTGCAAACAGCAGTAATGAGAATACAGGCAAGAGCAGTTCTTCGAATAAGAAAAAGAAGAAAAAATAGGAGGACTTATGGCTGACAGCAACTCTCAGGTTAATCCCGCTCTGATGGCTTTTCTGGATGCAGAGGAGCCGGCAAAGCAGTTGGAAGTACTGCATAAGGTCAGTGGACAGCTTGATGACAGAAGTCTTACGTCCATAGAGATGTCACTGGGGATGGAACCCCAGAAAGATGATATCGATCTGCGCATAGCCCGCATAAGGAATTACCTGAATACAAGACTTAAATACGAGAAGAGCAGATTATAATAGATGTGCAGGAGCGAACCATGTTGGTGTTAACATGGATCGCATTATATCGAAGCCGCGCCGGATGCGCAGTAGCGTAACGGACGGCGCGCATAAAACAGCTTTAGGAAAGAAGAGATCATGAAGATATCAGAGATACTTAATACCGGAAAGCCCACGCTTTCGCTTGAGGTTTTTCCGCCCAAGACCAGTGAAGTATATGACAGTGTAGTGTAAGCTACAGATGAAGTGGCCGCGCTCAGACCGGATTTCATGAGCGTTACCTACGGCGCTGCGGGATCGACGCGGAAATATACTACGGACATTGCGGCCAATATCGAAAAGGCGGGAGTTACCGCGCTGGCGCATCTTACCTGCGTAAATGCTTCCGAGGAGACCATCAAAAATCAGGTAGAGAGCCTTAAATCGGTGGGTGTTGAGAATATCCTTGCGCTCAGGGGAGATCTGCCAGAAGGCGTGGAGAGCACTGACGAATGGATCTACCGCCATGCCAGCGAGCTTATACCGGTTATAAAGAAATACGGGGATTTCTGCATAGGCGGAGCATGCTATCCGGAGAAGCATCCGGAAGCGGAGGATCTTAAGAGCGATATCCTCAACATGAAAAAGAAGGTGGATGCCGGCTGTGAGTTCCTCACAACCCAGATGTTTTTTGATAATAATATCTTTTACAATTATCTCTACCGTCTGCGCGATGCAGGAGTGATGGTGCCTGTGATCGCCGGGATCATGCCGGTTACCAATGCAAAACAGATGGCCAGGATAATCAAACTTTCGCAGGCTTTTATACCCAGACGCTACGTGGCGCTTCTGGACCGTTTTGGCCACGAGCCCGCAGCTCTTAAGCAGGCGGCCATTGCGTATGCAACGGATCAGATACTGGATCTTTTGGCAAACGGAGTGGACCATATACATATCTATACCATGAACAAGCCTGATGTGGCGGCAAAGATACAGGAGAATCTGTCAGAGATAGTTCCTTCCTGTAAAAAGAGCTGATATATGGTATACACTGTAAAGACTTATATAGCAGATAGTGATAAACTTATTATACCGGGCCGTGAGGTGGCCCGGTATTTAGGATACAGCCGTGAAGCCATAATGGCCGGGGACGAACTGATAGAAAAAACTATCGCAGGGGTCAGAAAGCTTATTGCAGGAAAGGCAGTATACTGCCGCTATCCCCTTAGCTTATTCGGCGAGGACGGAATACAGATGCCTTACGGCGAAGTGCACAGCCTGCAGCTGCACGAAAATCTTAAAGGCTGTACAGAGATCTATATCTTTGCGGCTACCATAGGGGCGGCTTTTGACCGTGAGCTGAACCGGGCCAGGATAAGATCACTGGCAGATGCGGCGCTGCTTCAGGCAGCCGGAGCGGCGGCAGTGGAAGCTGTCTGCGATGAATTGAATGAGCTGCTGGAAAAAGAGGCTGCTGCTGAAGGCAAAAAGCTCAGAAGACGTTTCAGTCCCGGATACGGGGACTATGCTCTTGAAAATCAGAAGGGGATCTTTGATATACTGAATCCTTCAAAGCTTATAGGGCTCAGTCTTATGGATACTCTTATTATGAGTCCCGAGAAATCTGTCAGCGCGGTGATAGGAGTGGAATCTATGCGCTGCTGTGCGTGGCAGCGGGTTTTATATGCTTCAGCGGCTACAAGGTCTACCATCTGGCTCTGGCCATGATAGGATTCGCTGTTGGTTTTTCGCGTGTGGAACCGTATCTGGGGCTATTGAATCTTGATAACGGTACCAGGCTGATCATACAGCTTATAGCGGCTATCATATGCGCCATACTGTCCTGGTCTTTTGTGAGGGTGGGCGTATTTATGGCGGCATATCATTTTGCCAGGGAGAACCTGTCGGCAATGCTGTCGGAGATGCTGGCGCGCAAGCTGGAGCTGCCCGAAGTGGTATACCCCATATTTGCGATAGTTGCCGGCGGCGTAATAGCCTGGATCATCGCCTGGCTGGTGGTGAAGTCCGAACGCATAGTTGTGGTGCTGATAACATCTATACTGGGAGCATACGGGGCAGTATTTTTCCTGCGCAGTATCCTGCCGCTTATTCCTGCGGATATAGACGCTTTTATTAATCTGCCGGCGCTGGTATGGCTGGCGGCAGTGGTCTTGCTGGCATTGGCGGGAGCCTTTGCCCAGGGACTGCTTAAGAGGAAATGATATGGATTTTGCCGAGAAGATAAGACAGATGAGGGACGCCGCAGCGGAGCGCATAAGGGCTCTGGGCAGCGGACTCAAAAAAAACGGACCGGCGCAGGATGCTGTGAGCGAGCCCGAAGTTAAACAGGGCGCAGCTCCGGTCATAACGGCCGATACGGTGCTGCCCGAGGAAAAAAATACCACAGGCGGCGCGGCGGAAGAGATCCTTGAAACCATAAATGCGCTGGAACTCAGATCTTCTTTGATGAAAGCGCATCTGCGTAAATATCAGGAATTCGGAGCCAAATTCATCATAAACCGCAAACATGCGCTTTTAGGTGACGAGATGGGGCTGGGAAAGACCATACAGGCCATCGCTGTTATGGCGCATCTTAAAGAGGAGGGCAAGAGCCGCTTTTTGGTCGTCTGTCCTCTTTCGGTAATGGTCAACTGGGCGCGTGAGATAGAGAAACACTCAAAGTTAAGCGCCATAGCCATTCACGGATCGGACCGCGGGGACGAGTTTAACGAATGGAAAGAGAAAGCGCACGTGGGAGTCACCAGTTTTGAGACGCTGGAACGTCTGCCGCTTAAAGAGATAGCTGCCCTGGATATGATCATCGTTGACGAGGCGCATAACGTAAAGAATCCCAAGGCCAAACGTACCGCAAACGTTCTGCTTCTGGTGCAGAGATCGGCGAATGTGCTTTATATGACGGGTACGCCGCTTGAGAATAAGCTGCAGGAGATGCGTTTCCTGATAGAGAGCATAGACCATGCCGCCGGTATCAAACTTAAGGGTATACCGGATATCATGAGCGCAGAGTTTAAAAAGACCATAGCAGGTGTTTACCTGCGGCGTAACAGGGAAGATGTGCTGGGCGAACTGCCGGAGCTTATCGAGACTCAGGAATGGCTCGAGATGAGCGATGCGGAAAAGAAGGCGTATAAGGAAGCTCTGAAGTCAAAGAATTTTATGGCTGTACGCCGTATCTCCTGGAGCACGGGAACAGAGAGTTCCAAGTTAAAACGTCTGGTGGAGCTGTGTGAAGAGGCATTTGAAGACGGCAGAAAAGTTATGATCTTCTCGTATTTTCTGGATACTCTGGAACTGGTGCAGTCCGTGCTTGGAGAGGTATGCACGGGCAGGATAGACGGCGGAGTGAGCGCGCAGGACCGTCAGGCTCTGGTGGATGCATTTGCGGCAGCGCAGGGGCCTTCGGTTCTTCTGGGACAGGTTACCGCCGCAGGAGTGGGGCTGAATATACAGGCGGCTTCGGTCGTGATCTTTACCGAGCCCCAGCTCAAACCGTCCATGGAGGAGCAGGCCATTGCCAGGGCATACCGCATGGGGCAGGAAAGAGGCGTTATGGTATATCGCCTGCTCATAAAGGACAGCATAGATGAACGTATGCTCGAGATACTTAAGGGAAAGAAAGAGATCTTTGAAACCTATGCGGATCGTTCGGATACCGCGGAGCTGGATCTTAAGGATAATAAGCAGAGCTACTTAAACGAGCTGATGGAAGAAGAGCTTAAAAAGCTGGAGAACGAGGAAAAAGCCGCTGCGGAAGGCGAAAACCAGAGCAGTGAAACGCAGGGCGGCGAAATACAAGTCAGCGAAATGCCTGACAGCGAAAAGTCCGATGGATATAAGGACGACAATGAAGATCCCATTGGCGAAGGGAGTGATCAATGAGTATTCTGGAACATATAAAAAATGGTTTTACATATTTTGACGGAGGCTGCGGCACCATACTGCAGGCTGCGGGTCTTCAGCCCGGAGAACTGCCGGAGCGCTGGAATATGGAGCATCCCGATGTTATTCAGGGCATGCATTATGATTATCTTCTGGCCGGAGTAAATATCTTAAAGACCAACACCTTTGGTGCAAATGTAATGAAGTTTGCAGGAGAGGGTGAACTGGAGGGGATAATAAAAGCTGCGGTGGATAATGCGCGCGCAGCCATCAATGCTGTCGAGAGCCGCACGCCGCTGCCCGGCAGAAGCGATGATTTTTCGAAAGCATCCGAAAAGCATTACGTATCCCTTGATATAGGTCCTTTGGGAAAACTCTTAAAACCTCTTGGAGATCTGGATTTTGAAGATGCCTATGAGGTGTTCTTAAAGACTGTGAAAGCAGGCATGGCCTGCGACGTGGATCTTATCCTCATCGAGACCATGAACGATATATACGAGGCTAAAGCAGCCATACTCGCGGCAAAGGAGAGCGGTCTGCCGGTGTTTTTGACCACAGCTTATGATGAAAGCCACAAACTGCTGACCGGCGCAGATCCCAAGACCGTGGTTGCGGTCGCCGAAGGCCTGGGTGTTGATGCGCTGGGCGTCAACTGTTCGCTTGGACCGGACGAGATGATGGGCATAGTGGATGAGCTTTGCGAATATGCCAGTGTGCCAGTGATAGTGAATCCCAATGCCGGCCTGCCCAGAACAGAAGGCGGAAAGACAGTTTACGATGTGCTTCCCGAAGGTTTTGCAAAGTCCATGGAGCAGATAGCGGCAAAAGGCGCAAGGATACTGGGCGGCTGCTGCGGTACCACACCTCCTCATATAGGAGCCATGATAGAGACCGTAAGGAAGATGGAGCCGCTGCCTTTAAGCGAAAAGCAGCATACGCTGATCAGCTCTTATACTCACAGCGTTGAATTCGGTATCCGTCCCATCCTTATCGGCGAGCGCATAAATCCTACGGGCAAGAAACGTCTTAAGGAAGCGCTGCGCAATGATGATATGGATTATATACTTCAGCAGGGACTGCTGCAGCAGGATCAGCATGCGGATGTGCTGGATGTAAATGTGGGACTGCCGGAGATAGATGAACCGGAAATGATGATAAAGGCGGTAACGCAGCTGCAGGCGGTCTGCGATCTGCCGCTGCAGATAGATACCACCGATCCCGTTGCTATGGAGAGGGCGCTGCGCCGTTATAACGGAAAGCCAATGATCAATTCCGTAAACGGCAAGGAAGAAGTGATGAAGCAGGTATTTCCGCTGGCAAAGAAATACGGCGGCCTGGTGGTTGCGCTGACCATTGATGAAGAAGGCATACCCACCACCGCAGAGGGGCGCCTTAAGATAGCCGAGAACATCTATGCTAAGGCCGCAGAGTACGGTATAAAGAAAAAGGACATCATAGTTGATCCTCTGGCCATGAGCATAAGCGCAGAGCCTGATTCGGCAAAGATAACCTTGGACGCGTTAAAGCTTATCAGGGATAAGGCGCAGGGACTCACCAGCCTGGGCGTATCCAATATCTCCTTTGGTCTGCCCAAGCGCGATCTGGTAAACGGTATATTCTTTACCATGGCCATGATGAACGGCCTGTCCGCAGCCATAATGAATCCCGGATCCATGGAGATGATGAAGGCTTACAGATCCTTCTGCGCGCTTAAGGCGCTGGATGAGAACTGTATGGAGTATATAGC
>CADAHD010000181.1 GCA_902787595.1 uncultured Lachnospiraceae bacterium | reverse complement strand
GGATTCTGCAGCGGTCTGTTTGAGGATATGAAGAATATCAAGGCTATTGATGTCAGCGGCCTGGATACTTCGGATGTCACGGATATGTGGGGAATGTTCCGCGAATGCCGTTCTCTTACGTATCTGAATATCAGCGGTCTGGATACTTCCAAAGCAGAGGAACTGAGCTCCATGTTCTGGGGCTGCGAGAGTCTTGAGACATTGGATGTGAGTGGTTTTGATACTTCAAATGCTACACGTATGGACGGTATGTTCCTGTATTGTCCATTGCTTAAAGAACTTGATGTAAGCGGTTTTGACACTTCAAAATGTACATCAATGTTCAGAATGTTCTATTCCTGTTACGGTCTGGAGCAGTTGTGGCAGCCTTAAGAAACTTGATGTGAGTGGATTTGATACATCGAATGTAGAGGATATGTCGGAAATGTTTGATTCCTGCAGCAGGCTTGAAGAGCTTGATGTGAGTGGCTTTAATACTTCAAAGGTTAAGAACATGCGGCATATGTTCTCGTATCTGTCTGCAATCAAAGAGCTTGATGTAAGCGGTTTTGACACTTCAAATGTAACAGATATGGGCGGTATGTTTACAGGCTGTATAGAGCTTGAACAGCTTGATGTGAGCGGCTTTGATACCTCCAATGTGACTACATTCAAGGAGAATGGCGATGGAATGTTTGCAAATTGTTACAAGCTTAAAGAAATCGATGTAAGCCATTTTGATACTTCAAAAGCAACAGATATGAACAGCATGTTCAGGAGCTGCAAAAGCCTTGAAAAGCTTGATGTGAGCGGCTTTGATACGACAAAGGTAACTGATATGGGCGACATGTTCGTGGGGTGTGCAAGCCTTAAGGAACTGGATGTGAGCGGTTTTAAGACATCTAAGGTTACGAATATGGCAGGGATGTTCGGAAGTCTTTCAAATGTTACCGCTCTTGATGTCAGCGGATTTAAGACTAAAAATGTAACTAATATGTCCGGAATGTTCTGGGGCTGTGAGAATCTCAGCGAACTTGACCTCTCCAATTTCAGAACGGCAAAGGTTAAGGATATGTCGTATATGTTCTCGGGATGCGCCAAACTTTCCAAGCTTGATATAAGCAGTTTTGATACGGCTGTTGTAGACAGTATGATCGCAATGTTTGCAGACTGTACATCTCTTGCAGAGATAGATATCAGGAATTTTACCGTCAACGATGCATGCACTATGAAAGATGAATACAACGACAGAGTCTGGTATACATTTTTAAACAGTGCTAAGACCGTGGACCTCCCGCTAAGATGGGCTAAGAAATATGACTGGGGCAATTCCGGAGTTAAGAAGATACAATATGCAGGTACAAAAACTGAATGGGATGCGCTTGAGAATATAGTGCCTGAGGGTGTGGAGATTACTTATGAATATACTGAAGGGATAAAGGAGCCGGTTGTAGAGATCGAACAGTCTCCGCTCGATCCCCAGCCTTTTATCGATGAGAACACTAAAGATATTTATCTGGTAAAAGGACAGAAATTTGCGCTGGAAGCCGGCTGGGAGAGCAGTGATAAGAAAGTCCTTTCCGTTAGCAAGAAGGGCGCGGTAAAAGCAAAGAAGGTATCCGATACGGTTACGCTCAAAAAGGGTGAGCAGACCATAACCGTTCATATCAGCCAGCCTACATGGAAGAAGAAATCATTTACCCAGACCAGAAATGACTTAAACAATTATAGATATCCCTTTAAGGATCCTTTTGGCTTTGAATATGATGATGAAAATCTGCAGGTACTCTGGTACAGTAATAAACCGGATGTAGCAGTTTTTAATGATGAAGGGGAAATGGAGATACAGGGTAAAGGTACGGCTGTGATAACTGCATATATCAACGGTACGGGCTACAGATTTAAGGTTGTCGGTAAGGTGAAAGCCGATGATAAAAAGCTGAAACCCTTAACCAATACGCCCAGGAGTTTGCATATCAATGTTAACGACAAAAAGACAGCAGCTGCTGCCGGCGGCAAAAAAGCTGAATGGACGACAGATGATCACGAGGTGATCGAGATATTAAAGAACGGAAAGATAAAGGGCCTTAAGGGCGGACGAGCTACACTCAGAGTTTCTACAGATGGCAGAGCATGCGATATTCCGGTATATGTCGAGGACTTCACAATAAAGACTGACGGTATCACGGCCGGAAAGAAAAAGAATCAATACTCTGCTGATATGACCGTGGGGGATGTCAGAAAGATCGAATATGCTTATGTCGATCAGGCTGTCATCTACAAGAGCAACAAGCCCGAAGTTGCCATTATCGATGAGTACGGCAATCTTATCGCGCGCAAAGCCGGTAAAGCAACTCTCACAACCACGATCAACGGAAAGAAAATAAAGATCACGGTAAATGTGAAGGAAAAACAATAAGAACGTATACAGGACATTGTCTGGATAAGCCGGCGCCATATGGACGCCGGCTTATTTGCATATAGCGGTAAGATGTGTTAAAATGTCGCCCGTGTAAAAAGACGATCAGCGAATGATAAGAACAAGCGTTTAATTCAGGATTTGTTATGAAACAGAAACAAAAGCAGAAGCAGAGACAAAAGCAGATACAGAAGCAAAAACAAAAGCAGAAACAGGCGCTTGCTGCGCCGGTATTATCCGAAGAAGATAAGCAAAGAGAAAGGAAAGATGCTTTCAAGAGGAAAGCGGGAAGGTTTTTATACCTGCTGGCTTTTCTTTTGATGGCTGTTTCGGCTTATATTTATCTTAATACCGAAACCATAGATACCGGGTATAAGGGAATACCATGGTATAAACAGTATACTCCCGACACCCTGGATCTTACACTCCCTCAGGAGGAGAGCGCACCTGCCGTATATGAGACTATGCAGGTAGCTTACGGTAATTCGCGTGAATTTGCCGGCAGCGGCAGTATTGCGGCGGAGGACGAAAAGTATTTTTATATAGCCGATCCATCAAAAGAAGGTTTGATCTATTCAGTATCCAAGGCAGACCGTTCAAGGACGCCTGTAAGTGTTATCCCGGCTTCTGAGCTGGTGCTCATCAAAGGAAGACTCTATTTCATAAATCCCACGGTATATGGTGAATATAAGGCAGGATTATACAGCTGTTTAACAAACGGTTCTTCGTTTGAATATCATATTGAAGGCAGCCTGAATTCCATGACTGCGGATAAAGGCAGGCTTTACTATATAAGGAATAATGACGAGCGTCTCTATTGCTATGACCCCATTGCAGACAAGGAAAAATGTGTGTGCGATGATAAGTGCATAGATTATGCTGTTTCTGAAAACTCACTGTTTTACATTACCGATGATGAGGGCAGGGCAGCCGGCGCAGACAGAGTTATCTGCCGCGCGGATGCAGACGGTGAGACAGGTTTTCATCTGACGGAATATGGCAATTACGGAGCGATAGGTTTTATAGGCGATAAGCTGGGCTATGTGATCTATGATGAAGGTTATGGTCTTATCGATCCGGAAAGCGATGTAACCATATCTCTCAGCATGCTGAACAATAAAATGGTAAAGATGAAGGGCCTGTATTCCCTGCCTGTAGAGCGCGACGGGTCTTTATGGTACATAGACCGCAGCCGTGACAGACAGCTGGTGTGCAGAGATATGCAAAGCAGAAAGGAAGAAGAGAAGGATCTGTATAATGTCACTTCTTTCTATATCATGGAAGACAGCATGATCGTAAGTTATATAGAAGGCGGCGTTAACCGCTTGATATGTTCCAGACTTATCGAAGGCTGGGAGCCTGCAGCATTGTTCGAGGGGGAATTGTGATGGAAAATAAAAAAAGGGCGCATATCGCATTTCCTTTGCTTTTATTTATGATATCTGTGGTGCTCCTGGTAGGGGTGAATCTGTACAGATTCGGTAAGACCCAGCAGCTGCGCAGAATGATCGCAGATGCCAACGGCATGCTTTTTGAGGGGGATAGCGAAGGCGCGCAGAATGTTTATGAAAATGTACTGAATGAGGATGCGAATAATTCTTCTGCCTGTGAAGGCATGATGCAGCTTGCTTACGAAACCGGAGACAGACAGCTGCTGGATGAGTATTATGACAGGTGGCTGGATATACAGATAGAAAACGGCAACACCTCGGATGAACGCATAGGAATAATGGGCGGCATAATCAACGATATGGAGAAGCGCAAAGATCTGAACGGGATCTCGGCGCTGATAGCGGAGGGCGATTATGCTTCGGCTCAGGGGGCGCTGCAGGAACTGGCGGCTACAGGAAAAGGCGAAGAAGCAGACAGGGCGCAGGCTGATATGCTGCTGTATCTTGCAGCTAAGGATATGAAGCTCAGAAATTTCGACAGGGCTGTAGAATATCTGGAAAAAGCCATGAACCTTAACGGGGATGATGCCAAAGTGCAGCAGCTGTATGCTGAAGCCGGGGAATACCGTCTGAAGGCGGCGCTGGACAGACATGACACGGCTGCGGCCGAAGAACTGGCAAATGCAACAGGCATCACAGCTTATGAGAGTGATATCAAAAGGGAAAAACAGAGGCTTGAGCATTTTAATGCGATAGCGGAAGATTTTAAGACGGCTTTCGATAATGAGGATATGGATGCGTTATACGGCCTTTTAAATGATGAAGAACTGAAAGCGGATTCAGCAGGGCTCAGACAGCCGTATATTTTGCAGGGACAGGTATCCGGAGCCGGAAGCGTAGCGTTTTATTCGGTAAATAACAGGTTATATATTTATTATGGAACTATCAAGGAAGGCCTTAGGGAAGGCGACGGCAAATGGGCCTGCATAGCATCTGACAAAAGGCTGGTGATCTACAGTCTTAAATGGGAGAAGGATCTGCCCGAGGGAGAGGGAAGCTGCGACAGATACAGCGCTCCGCCTGTGAATGAGGAAGATCCGTATACTGCGATACATGAACATGATGACTTTACAGCAGTGCATGGCATTATGGATGGCAGATACAGCATGAAGACCGAGGTAAACAGCGAATGGCCGTATGAATATTCTGTGGAGTATGATCTTGAAAACGGCTACTGTCCACGTATTGAGCCCGGGGAGTATCCGGAGCTTATCGATCTTTATAACGCGTATCCGGCGCCTCTTGCAGGCTGGACGGAGGCAGATGTATACGATCCCGCGTGGAAGAAGGAGTATACTACTACGATATGGTTTATCTGGACTCCCACCCGCTGCAAGAAGAACGAGCAGGTTAAAGGTAAGATAAAGAAAGGTAAGTACACCCTTACAGGCGCGGCAGAGACATTCTAAAAGCATAAGAACTTAAGATGAGATTATACATCAAAGAATTAAGAGAAGAAAAGGGACTGACACAGAAGGAGCTTGCCGATCTGTGTCATGTCTCTTTTCAGACCATAAGCAAATGGGAGAACGGTATCAATTATCCTGATATCACCCATATCCCCAGGCTCAGTGATATATTCGGCGTGAGTGCCGATGTGATACTGGGCCTGGTTCCTTTTGAGAATAAGGATGAGCGAAAGAGATATGATGAGGTTGATTTCTGGGCAGACAAAAGAGATGTAGTTAAAGTCTGGAAGAATCTCTATTGGAATGATGATTATTTTAATTTCTTTATAAAAGATGTACTTGGATTTCGTAAAGCGGTAAAGGTTTTGGACTATGGCTGCGGCTACGGATTCCTGGGAATGAAGATGCTGCCTGTATTGCCGAAAGGCAGCAGTTATACGGGCATAGAGCTTGACAGTGTACAGATAGAAGAAGCGGAAGGTTATTTTTCAAAAACAGAATATGCATATCGTTTTATCTGCGAGGATATGTATGAATATGAGCCGGATGAGAAATATGATCTGGCAGTTGCGTTATTTCTGATCTCTTATCTTCCCGAACCTGAAAAGTTTATAAGGAAAATGAAAGCGTCATTAAAACCCGGTGGCATGATATTGCTTATGGATGCAAATATGGAAGTGGAGCAGGCAGGTTTTTATTCCGGTGTAGAATCGCAGGATGAAGGTATGCGAAGGCCCGATATGATCCCTTTGTGGGAATATGAATACGAGCAAAAAGAACGCGATTACCGCATGGCAACGAAGCTTCCGTACATGCTTAAGCAGGAAGGCTTTACCGGGCTGCAGGCCAGGATAAGCGATCAGGTAGTTATATATGAACCGTCCGACCCGAAAAAGAAAAAGCTCGGGGAGATGCTCAGATTTGTATATTCAAAGGAAGACTTTGTTAATGAAGGCGCGGAGTACTTTCTGAAGCGCGGATACAGCAGGCAGCAGGCGGAAGATATGACGGCATATTTTAAACGTATGCATGAATATCTGGATTCAAAGCAGTCCATAGCAGTAAAAACATCGGGCGTGTATTTTGTATACGGCCGCCTTAAGTGAATGAGGGATCATGTATGGAGCATGTAAGATACGCAGAATGTGATGCGTCGTCGGAAGATGTTGCTTATGATGCAAAGTGCCTGGATCTGCTGAACAGCCATATGCAGAGCCTGATAGATGAAGGCAGGATACGTTCAGGCAGTTATTGTCTGTGGCGTCATGGGAAAGTATTTGCGGATGCGGCGATGGGAAGCATAGCCTGTGAGTGGATGGGAAATACGGAATTTAAGCCGGATACGCTTTTTGAAATACAGTCGGTTGGCAAAGCTGTCACGGCAATAGCCGTGCTTACGCTTTTGGATGACGGACTTTTATATCTTGATCAGCCTGTTGCGGAACTGATAAAGGAATTCGATACAGGAGATTTTAAGAAGATAACGATAAAGCATCTGCTTACGCATACCTCCGGCTTATGCGCTCTGGATGGAAGCTATCCTCAGGATGAGCGCAGATGGTGGGATAGCATGGATCCGGCCGATCCGGCCGGCAGCTGGCTTTCAGCCCTGGTTAAGACGGGCCTGCATGCGGCTCCGGGAGAAAAATGGATCTATTCTACCGCAGCATATCTGCTGCTGGGCGAAGTGATAAAGCGTCTGTCCGGGATAGAAGCAGAAAGATATACATATGAGAAGATCTTAAAGCCCTGCGAAATGTTTGATACGCACTGGAGAAAGGATGCAACACACGAGCAGCTTAAGCGTTACAATATCGCAAACGAGACAGATATAGCCATGGCTGAAAGATATGACTTGCTTGGGGAGAGAGCTCTGGCAGCGCCTACTTATCAGACATGGCCGGGGATACCTGATACTGCGGGCGGGGAAATGTCTACCTGTCGTGAGATGATGCATCTGGCAGAGATGATACTGCGTGACGGCATGTACAGAGGCAGGCGGGTTATAGGTAAGAAAGCATTATCTCTTTTGTGGACCGATATGCTGCCGCCGGATATCAGGGCAGTATCTTATGGCATGGATTCAGGGATACGCTACGGAGCAGGGATGTGCATATACTCTTCGGATTATGATAAGGAACAGGTATTGTCGGAAGGGACCATTTATCATGAAGGGGCCGGAACAAGCGTATTTTTAGTAGACAGACAGGAAGATTTTGCTGCAATGTTTCAGACAAGTTTCTGTAAAGAGTTTGACTGGGATGCGCGGGCGGTAAAAGAAGTGGCAACTATCATCCGCTCAGGGATAAAATAAAGACTGGAATTGCTCCGCACCTCACGGATCGGGACGCGTTTATAACTACAAAGCGGGAGGCTGAAAAAGCCATGGGACATTAATCGTATTCCCAGAAGGAGATCAAGCCCTTTTCCCAATTTATGCATATTCCGCCATAACTGCTACAGTCAGGATCTGGGTTTGTGTTTTCGTGTATTACCAGCAGTTCACTACCTTCCCACGGCTGTGTAAGAGAAGGCATAGCAGGTGCAGGGAACACATCAGGATCATCATCACCGCGACCTGAATCTTTAAGATAGCCCCAACAACAGTATTCTTCAAGATAAGGATAAACGGTTGTGGTATCTGCATATGTATTATAAATTTTTTGCAGATAACTCTTTTCGGCATAAAAGGTCAGCTCCTGATATGTTCCCAAACCGCGCCAGTTTTTGGGGATACAGGTCCACGTTGATACCCTTGTAGCTTCTTTGGGGATCGTATCAGGGAAAAAATAAAAACGTTCCGAATGCCAGTCTTTTAATTCCGCTATATCACCTTTATAATTAAAGCCTGCCAAAAAAGGAGACAGATAAACAAGATACCTGCATAAAAAACAGACTATCCCGATATAGATGACTTTCTTAATAATAGTTTTAACTATTTCACTGACCGGCTTTTTTTCATTTGACCTGATCCTTATTATGCCGCATATAGCGAAGATCAAAGCAGCGATCAAAAGAATGCTTTCGCTTTTTACAAAAGCAATTACGATGGACATTAATACTAAGATTGCCCATATAACAGTTTCTTTATTTATACCTATGGTTATATCCGATGCCTTTGCAGACGGTTTTACTTTATGCATCATTGCAATATCCATTAAAAGCATGGGATCCGTATCAGGGTTTTTAATATCTTCAATACTCAGTTCTTTTCTGAGTATACTCAGGATCTTATTGGTGCAACCGATGCAGGTACGGTATTCATTATTTTGTATGGAAATCTTATTTGTGATCACCACTGTATTTCCGCAGCATGCACATTTTGTCATATATACTGCTCCTTATAATAATTTATATATCCAGTATACAATCCTCAAGTGAAAAGGGTCAATAGATGTATCCCATGGAAACGCAGGGGTGGTGAGAAGAACGCATGAAGTATCATATGGATTATATGTCTTCAGGTTGTCACCGTGATCTAAAAACGCTTGCATACAGCATGCGTTTTTCTTATAATACCAACGAATGTGGCTTGGTGCTGCAATATACAAAAAAGAAAGGGGACTAAAATGTTTAAGAAACGATTGGCAAACCGGGCGTTAGCAGTGCTTATGAGCATGATGCTGCTTGGAAATGATGTTCTGCCTGCTATAGCAAGCGGTGAACAGGATGGAGGGAATGAGACTCCGGCATATGAAGTGACTCTGGAGGAAGATACTGCCTCAGAAGATGCAGATGATGATGCAGCGGCAGATTTTACCGATGATCAGGAAACCGAAACTGCAGCAGATCTTAATGATGATGAGGCCCCGGCTGATGAAGAGCAGGAAGCAGATACTTCCCGGGATGAGGATAAACCTGAGGAACAGGATGTTTCTGAGGGAACGGATATCACCGATTATATTACTGTAAATGGGGAGGGTGAGATAACAAAGTACACTCCGGGTAACCAGAGTTTTGAACATATAATCATCCCTGACACAAAGGGTGGTGTGACGATAAAGAAGATCGGAGATTCGGTTTTTAATGGCAGGATCGAGATAGAGGATGTGACCTTTCCCAAGAACCTGGAGACAATAGGGTACCAGGCTTTCCATGGCTGCAGCCTGGGAAAAGTAAATGGTACAGGGGATCTTGTTATTCCTTCAAGCGTAACTTCTATTCAGATGATGGCGTTTTATGAGTGCGCAAACCTTGTAAGTGTTACCTTCGAAGAAGGCGAAGGAACAGTATCCATGGGGAAAAAAGACCAGCATTATTATACCTTTGGTAAATGCCCGAAGCTGGAAAAGATCACTTTATCCGATCGTGTTAAGGTGATACCCGGTAGCTTTGCACGAGAAGATAATAAGCTTAGTGAAGTAGTCTGGTCATCTGCCCTGACAAAGATTGGAGAAAATGCCTTTTACGGGGATACAAGCCTTGTTTCTTCGGATCTTTCAAAGACCGCTGTTACCGAAATAGACCAGGCTGCATTCGGCGGATGTTCGGATCTGCCTGTAGCAGTTTTCCCGTCTACCCTGGATACCATAGGCTTTGGGGCTTTCCTTGAATGCTTTATGGGTAACGGTAAGGAAACAGGTAAGCTGCTGATCCCCTCAAGTGTTACCTATATAGCCGGTCAGGCGTTCAATAAGTGTACAAAACTTGGAAGCGTAACTTTTGAAGAAGGAAGCGGAACAGTAAGCTTGGGGGATAAGTCGCTACATCTGTATACCTTCGGTAATTGTCCTAATCTTGAAGAAATCGTATTGTCAGCGCGGGTAAGGATAATTCCTTCAAGCTTTGCCAGATTCTGTCCGAAGCTTAAGTATCTTACCGTATCCGACAAATTAGCTTCGATGGGAACATGTTGCTTCTATGTAGATAAAAAAACAGAGATTAATGTTACGTATGAAAGTCCCAATGAAGTTATAGAAGGCTATGACTGGAAAGCTGA
>CADAHD010000180.1 GCA_902787595.1 uncultured Lachnospiraceae bacterium | reverse complement strand
GCAGCTTGAAACGATGCTCTCCTGGAAGATCGGTGAGATGACCGCTTATTCCGTCAGCGTAGGAAAATCGGGAAAGTATATGAATAAATGGCTGTCAGAGGAAGAATGGAAAAACTATCTGGATACTTATTGCAGTGCTGCAGCAGATGACATGTGGAAAGCCGTGGAGATCATGTGCAGATTGTTCTATGATACTTCAAAGTGGGTGGCAGAACACGGCGGTTTCGTTTTTGACAGGCAGGAAGCCGATAATAGTTTCAAATATTTCAATATTGTGAAAGAAATGGATGTAAATGCGAAAAGCATTCGTATACTATAGTTATAGTCTGCAATGACTATGTTTCTGATCTGTGTTATAATTATCCGGCGTAATAATGCATTATGCCGGTTATGAGAGATACCATATAGTTTGGATTTTCGGAGGGTGCAATTGACTTTTTTACTGGTTGCGGTGAATGCAAAATATATACATTCAAATCCGGCGGTCTATTCGCTGTATGCGTATTCGGAAGATAAATATGCAGATGCCATGGAGATCGCGGAGTTTACCATCAATCAGCGGAGTGAGGATATCCTTGCACAGATCTACGAGCGCAGACCGGATGTGATCGGATTGTCCTGCTATATATGGAACTGGGAGATGATCACAAAACTGCTGGATGACCTGCCCAAGATATTGCCGGATACAGACCTGTGGCTGGGAGGCCCGCAGGTCAGTTACCATCCGGAGCGGATCTTTGAACAATATCCGCAGCTGACGGGGATCATGATCGGTGAAGGCGAAGCTACTTTCCGGGAATTACTGGAGAGATATCAGAGCAGGGATACAGCAGACTTTACAACGGTGGCAGGATTGTATCTTTCCACAGGATTTACGGCACAGCGGGATATCACAGATCTGGATACTATCCCTTTTTTGTATAGCAGTACGGAAAACTTCCGCAACCGTATCATTTACTATGAAAGCAGCAGGGGCTGCCCTTACAGGTGCAGTTATTGTTTATCATCTATCGAGAAAAAGCTAAGGCTTCGGAGCCTTGAACTGGTTAAAAAAGAACTCGATTTCTTTTTGGAAAACAAGGTGCCGCAGGTAAAGTTTGTGGACAGAACCTTCAACTGCGTACATGAACACGCGATGGCGATCTGGCAGCATATCTTTGAGCATGACAACGGTATAACAAATTTCCATTTTGAGATATCGGCGGATATACTCCGGGAGGATGAGATCACATTACTTGCAAAGATGCGTCCGGGGCTGGTGCAGCTGGAGATCGGAGTGCAGTCTGCTAATCCGCAGACACTGGATGCGATCTGCCGCCGGATGGATCTTGCGCGTTTGGAAGAAGTGGTTGCATCGATAAAAAAGAATCATAATATCCATCAGCATCTGGATCTGATAGCCGGGCTTCCGTATGAAGACTATGAGAGTTTCGGAAGATCCTTTGACCGTGTATATGCGATGCATCCGGATCAGCTGCAGCTGGGATTTTTGAAAGTACTGAGCGGTACACCCATATCGCAGCAGACAGAAGAGTTTGGTATCGCATATACAAAGAAGCCGCCCTACGAAGTATTATATACAAAGTGGCTTTCTTATGCGGATGTGATCCGTCTGAAAAAGATCGAAGAGATGGTGGAACTGTATTACAACAGCAATCAGTTTGTAAATACCCTGCGGTATCTGGAACGGGTTTTTGATTCACCGTTTGCGATGTTTGAGACGCTGGCGGAATACTATGAACAAAACGGCTACTTTCTGAACAGTCCCTCCAGAGCTTATCGTTATGAAGTGCTGTTAGCATTTGCGGAGAAGTATGATCCGGGAAAAAGCGTATTGTATGCCGACGCATTAACCTGCGATCTGTATCTGCGGGAAAATATGAAAACACGCCCGGCGTTCTGCAGACCGCTGACGGCGGATACATATAAAACATTTAAACACGACTTTTACAGGAATGAAGAAAGGACAAGGAAATACCTGCCGGGATTGAGCGGTCATGACGCCAAAGCGCTGTCAGGGATGACGCATATCGAGCTGTTTTCCTATCCGGTATGGGAAGATCTGAAAGAAGAAGTGAAGGAAGCCGGAGAATACTATGTGTTGTTTGATTATTCACAAAGGGATCCTCTGACCGGGGATGCACGGATCATACCGGGGATCAGATCACATTGATCTCTGTATCAAGGCTTCTGATATTGAGAAAGGATAAATAATGAGAAAAGTCGCAGGTATTGTTTTACTGGCCGCAGGTATTGTTTTACTGGCCGCAGGTATCATATTGTCTGTTGCAGGAGTGGCAGCATTATTAAAGATCAGATCTAATGTACCATCAAACATATCGATCATTGGCGGGGCAGATGGCCCGACGGCTGTTTTCCTGGCCGGAAAGCTTGGGCTTCCGGTGTATGTATCAATAATTGCAGGCTTTATTTTGCTTGTGACAGGGATAATAATAATTGCCCGCAGAAAGGTGCGTATTGACATGAACAGCAGGGGAGTGGAAGGACCGGGAAAAAAGTGATAGACTATGTCGGAAGTGATAGATAAAAACAGACGATTCTATGATGAATACGTTGCGGATATGATCCGTACGGATTTTGGGGCATATGAGAGCCGCATAGCTGTCGGTATAGCGGGAGAAGGCTCTGACTGCTTTGGCTATGATGATCTGATATCACGTGATCATGACTTTGGCACGGGTGTATGCCTATGGATCACGGACGAAGATATGAAGATATTTGGTCATGAGCTTGCCCGGGCATATGATAAGCTTGTTGATAGTGAAGAAAGGTCGTTTTATACCCGTAGGCTTAAAGAGCGCAGAGGTGTCATGACCATTCATGACTTTTACTCGAATATCCTGCAGATCGATTGTGATACCACAAACTGTCAGATGACGGAAGCACAATGGTATGCTTTAGACCACAGCTGCTTAAAGACGGCGACAAACGGTATGGTTTTCAGAGATGATCCCGGTATTTTCAGTGCTTTCAGAAAGCTTCTTCTTTCGTATTATCCGGACAGGGTTTGGAGACGCCGTATAGCTGAAAAGCTGCACGAATATGCATCGGCACTACAGGTAAACTATTCACGCTGTATGGTGAGAAGGGATACTGTAGCAGCAGGGATCTGCAAAACCAAAGGCCTGGAAGCTGCCATGGAACTGTTTTTCCTTATGAAGAAGGAATATCCGCCGTATTATAAATGGACATACAGAGCGCTGAAAGATCTGGATCTAGACGGAGAATATGCTGATAAGATACAGGAACTTGCGAACACTGACATAAAACTGTCTGCCTGGGAAAATACCAGGTATCATCCGGCCAGACCTAATTATAAGGACAGGGTAGTTTCCGCTGCTGAGGAGATGGCGTCACTTATCGTAGCCATGATGCGCGGAACCGGTCTTACTAAAAATGGTGATCTGTATCTTGAAGCATATGTTGACGAGATGACAGTTTGAAGTAAAGGGAAAGGGAACTATGGGAATACAGATAGTTGAGGATGATAAAGCACTCAGTGAGGGAATATCCATATCTCTTGCTGATGTGGATGATGTTTTTTACAGGGAACACACAATAGGAAACGCAAAGAAAGGATTTGATAAGTATGGGACTGAGTTAAGTCTTATCATACTCGATCTGAATCTTCCGGACGGGATAGGATATGATTATCTTAAATACGTACGTGAAAAAAGTGATGTGGCTGTGCTGATACTGACAGCCAACGATCTGGAGATAGATGAAGTAACAGGGCTGACTATCGGAGCGGATGATTTCCTTACCAAGCCATTCAGCCTTGCGGTTTTAAGAGCAAGGGTGAACGCATTGATAAGAAGAAGCAGGATCTCACAGCAGCATGAAACGCCGGCTGATAAGGAAGGAGCTTCAAATGTATATAAGATAGAGGATATGATCTTTGATTTTGATAAGCTCTGCTTCAGTAAGGGCGATCAGGAAATATTCTTAAGCGTAAACGAGCAGAGACTTCTAAAGATCTTTTTAGATAACAGGGGACTTATCCTTACCAGAGATACGCTTATAGAAAGGCTTTGGGGAGACAGCGGAGAGTACGTAGAGGAGAACGCCCTGTCTGTTACCGTGAACAGATTGCGCAGCAAGATCGAAGCCGGATGCAAAGAAAAACACATAAGTACTGTGTATGGACAGGGATATAAATTCGAATAAGAAAGCTGTGTTGGAAAATCATGCTGGGAAACAGAACGATCGACAGACTGGAAAAGATGCTGGATGAAGCAATGGACGGCAGATTCGTGGAGAGTAACTACGATGAAACAAAGCTGTCGAGGCTTGAATCCAAGTGGAAAGAATTTCTTGGAACATCAGCGATCTCCGCTCAGAATCTGGAGGCCGAAAGGCACAGGCTTGAGCAGTTCATTTCTGATATATCGCATCAGACAAAGACGCCGATGACAAATATAAAAATGTATACCGAGCTTCTCCGTGAAGAGATAGATAAGCTAAACGGTAATGCTTACGGTGATATTCAGATATCCCTGAACAGGATAAAAAAGTATGCGGACGAAATAACCCGGCAGGATCAGAGGCTTGAATTTCTTGTTGATTCGCTGACCAAGCTCTCAAGACTTGAAAGCGGCACGCTTGAGGTAAAGGCGCAGAGATCTCCGGTCGGAGAACTGCTTGAGTCGTCAGTAGCGGCTGTAAAGCAGAAAGCTAAATTGAGAAACATATCATTTGTGATCCCTGATCCTTCCGAGAGTATGACAGAAGCGGTATTTGATATGAAGTGGACGACAGAAGCACTGGTAAATGTTCTGGATAATGCCGTTAAATATTCGCCCGAGGGCGGGAAAATAGAAGTATATATTACGGAAACGGATATGTATGCGCAGATACATGTTACTGACGAAGGAAGCGGTATCACGGAAGAGGATGCCACAAGTATATTCGGAAGATTTTTCAGAAGCGAAGAAGTTCAGCAGGAAGAGGGAGTGGGAATAGGGCTTTACCTGACCAGAGAGATCCTCTCCAAAG
>CADAHD010000179.1 GCA_902787595.1 uncultured Lachnospiraceae bacterium | reverse complement strand
AAAAACAAGCAGCAGAAGAACAACCCATGCATATTCCATGAGATACTTAAGCAGGCGGCGCAGTGTGCGCTTCGCATGCTTCGGTTTCTGCTTTTCTGTTCCTCTGTCTCCGGGTCCCGGCATATCTACCTCTTATGTGGTCTGCATCTCATAGGTTTCTTTGTAAGCGGGGCAGTTCTTCATCAGCTCTTCGTGTGTCCCGTAACCTATGCATCTTCCGTTATCCATCACCATGATATGATCCATGCCCATGATGCTGCTCACACGCTGGGCTATCATTATAAGCGTTGAATCTTTGTGGTCCTTTTTGATGGCGGCACGCATCTGCGCATCCGTCCTGTAATCCAGTGCGCTGGAGCTGTCGTCCAGTATCAGTATCTCCGGCTTTCCTGCCAGAGCCCTTGCCACCAGCAGCCTCTGCTTCTGTCCTCCGGAAAGGTTCGCACCCCTTATGGCTGCCTGATATTCCATCCCGCCCTCAAGGCTCTCGATGTACTCCATCGCCACGGCGTCCTCTGCTGCCGCATCCAATGCTTCCTGTGAAAGACCGCGGCCAAAGTCTATATTGTTCTTTACCGAATCCTGGAAGATCATATCGTTCTGGAATACCACACCGAATTTCCCGCGCAGCTCATCCTTTTCGTAGCTCTTAACATCGCGTCCGTCTATGCTGATGCGCCCGCTGTCCGCGTCATAAAATCTCATCAGCAGATTGATGACCGTAGTCTTTCCGCAGCCCGTAGGTCCTATGATCCCCAGGCTCTCTCCCTTTGCAAGTGAAAAGCTTATCCTATCCAGCGCCAGCTCACGCTCACCGCCTGCAAAGTCCTCATCCTTTCCCTCATCACCGCTGTAGGAAAAGCTCACATCGTTAAATATGATATGCCCGTCGTCTTTGTAATCCGTCTCCGATATCTGCCAGTCGTCTTCGGTATCCAGCACTTCCTGTATCCTGTCCGCACTGGCACTGGCCTTGCTCATGCTCATGAATATCCTGCTGAGTCCCATCACGCCCATGGTTATCATGTTGAAATAAGTAAGAAAAGCAAGGATAACGCCGGGCTGCGTCAGACCTTCATTCACCCTTACCGCGCCAAAGAATACTACCAGAGTAAGACCGCTGTTTAAGCACAGCTGCATAAATGGCGCCGGCACAGCCATGATAGTTCCGGCTTTGATATCGCTGCGCGCCATGTCTTCATTGGCCCCGGCAAAACGCTTTTTCTCGTATTCTCCCTTACTGAGCGCCTTCACTACCCTGATGCCCGTAATGTTCTCGCGCATGATGCGCACCACGCGGTCCAGCTTGCCCTGCACTGCAGTGTACAGTGGGATACCCCTTGAAGATACAAAGATCACGATAAAGATAAGTACCGGCAGCATCACTATCAGGATCATCGCCAGTGCAAAGTCCATCATCAGCGTCATCACCACGCCGCCAAAGAGCATCATGGGTGCGCGTACGCAAAGGCTCTGAAGCTGCGCCACAGCCGACTGCACGTTATAGCTGTCGCTGGCCATACGGCTTATCAGGCTGGGAAGTCCGAAAGAATCAAAACGTCCGCCGGAAAGATTCGCCGTCTTTTTAAAGAGGGCCTGGCGCACGTCAAAGCTGACCCTGTGGGCGTTGTCTATCGCCTTTCTGTTTGCCATCACATTAAACTGCCTGCAGAAAATTGCCGCAGCAAACATAAGGCCGCCCCACAGGAGAACGCTTTTCAGTTCTCCTGCAGGCACCACATGGTCTATCATATATTCAAGTATATAAGGAAGTGTCAGCTCGGCCATAGTGCCAATGAGTTTGATAAAGATAGCAAGAAATACAGCTGCTTTATACTTCCCCATAGATCGGAAGATCAGTTTCATATCCTTTATTCCAGTTTTTGCCCGCAGCCGGGACAGAATTTTCCGCCCATAAGCTTAGTCCCGCACTCACGGCAGAATTTGGCAGCCATAGCGTTCACTGCTGCCACGCCCATCATTGCGCCTGCAGAATTGCCTGCTGCCGTCGTAAGTGCTCCGGTCTGTGCTTTTACAAGGGCTGCCTTAGCCATTTCCGGATCCTTATAAACCGCAGTCTGCTGGATATCCTAGATGACAGCCATATCCTTTCCGCTAACCCTGAAGGCGGTGATGACGAAGGATACCAGTTCTATGCCCCTCAGTTCATAAAGCTTTTTATTGGCCGCCTGCCTTGCTTTCTCTTCTATCTCCGGCAGCATCTGCGCTATCTGCGAAGGCCGCATTCCCAGCGCGGATACGCTCCCGCAGGAAGAAAGTATCACAGCTTTTACTTCGTTGCTCATCATCTTAAGCAGGGTACCCGCCTTATAATTATGCTCGATATTACCTATGAGCTGTTTATAGATGATTATGGGGTTGGCTATGTGATAGGTATAATACCCCGATACGGAAAGCATGCAGTCGATATCCAGACCTGTATTTTCATCCAAAACACGGAAGGGAATATTCCCTCCGCTGAAGCTCTCTCCGGGCATCTCTTTTGTATTGAAATAATATACTCTCTGCACCACGCCCGGCGTATCCCCGCCAAAGGAAAAACGCCTGCCGAATTCCTTTCCCAGGCTCGACAGATTTCCGCCATGGAATACCGAGGTAGTCTCGCCGCTTACAAAGGTATGTGCGCCGGATTCCTTATATTCGGCAGCAAGCTTTCCGTTGCTCACCACGATGGCGTATTCCCCGTCAGCCACGGCTATTATGGAGCCGTCGGTAACGATATCATCGCTGCCGTTATTGGCCGAGCGTTCCGAAGTACGTTTCAAGGATCTGACCATTATCGTATCTTCGGGAATAGCGGGACAATAGAAGTATTCCTTCCACTGATCCTCCGCCAATGTACTCGCCGATGCGAACGCTGCTTTAATGATACCCATAGCTTTGCCCCCCGTTTAAAGGCTACCTGTTAAACTGCCTCAAGTCACAGGTACACTCCGTTATTCTGCAGTTCTTCAACGATACGCTTTCTGTCTGCCTCATATCTGCAGACATCCGCATCACAGACATCATACTGTCTTTTGCATTCCGTCATCTCTTTTGCGGCGTTTGCTTTTGAAAGCTGATAGTCCCTGATCTTCTCCTGTAACATGGTTTTCTCTTTGGCTATTTTCTTTAACTCTTCCTCACCGCCTGTTATCTCGCGGTGGACTTCTTTTTCTTCAAATTCAAGGCGCTTTATCTCGCCATTCAGTCTGTCTCTTTCTTTTTCCGTATTGGCTTTTAATTCTGCGACCTTTGCATTGAGACTCTCTATCTCCTCGTCACAGGCCGATATCTCACTGTTCTTTTCTTTCAGCCTGCTCTTTACCTCATTATATTCCTGCTGCTTTTTCTTCTTAAACAGGAATACTCCCTGAAGTTTTGATTTCTTATCAGCCTTTTCTTCCTGTATCTCCGCCTTTTCGTCAGCCAGCAGATTCAGCTTTTCCTCCAGCGCTTTGCGCTCCATGTCTATCTCTTTACTCTTTGCCTTGCGCTCCGGCTCCAGATTGCTTATATCTTTACGATATTCTTCCTTTTGAGCGCGCAGATCCCTGCGCCTGCGTTTAAGCTCGGCTATGGCATTTTCCTTTTCTGCTGCCTTTGCTTCTATGCTGCGTATCTGCAGCTTGGTCGACTCTTCCTCTATCAGCTTATCCGAAAGCAGCCTCGAATATGTGCGCTCTGCCTCTTCCAGCTTCTTAGCTGCCTCAGCTCTTTTATTCTTATACCACACAAGCTCGGCATCCGCCTCCACCAATTTCCTCTTCAGACTATCGATAAGCAGCTGCCGCGGGTCCGGCTCGGGAGCAGGTTCCTCGATCTCCGGCTGCGGCTCAATAATTCCCGGCTGCTCAACAACAGTCTCTGCTATCTCAGCTTCCGGCTGCGCTTCCTCTGCTGCGGGTTCCAAAGCAGCTTTTATCTCTACTTTCTTGAGCCACTCCAGCACGGAGCGCTCCATCTTTTCCTTTGACAGTCCGGTATTAAAGCGTATCGAGAACTGGCGCAATTCGGCGCCATCCCCCGCTATACAGCAAAAGCTCGTGCGTTTACCGTTGATCTTGCGGCGTATATAACAATAGACCTTCTGTCCGTCTTCTTCACTGTAACACTCTGTCTCCCTGGAATTTTCCTTAATTCCGGGCAGCGCCTCAAAAGCCGCCTTAAAAGCCTCGATCCCGTCTTTTAAAGCATATCTTATATCTTCACTTTTACCTGCTGCGCTGATGGCTATCCTGCTGTCTTCCCACTTTTCCACAGGCGCGGAAGCCGGCGACCAGGCAATAAAATCCACGATCTCCTGCCCTTGAACGGCAGGGATCCCATATTCTTTTTTATATGAAAAATCATCCGGCAACGCCACCGAATACGAACCAGACTCCAGAACTGCCTTCTCCTTAAAAGAAAAAGCCGTTGCCGGAGCCGATGTTTTTTTCTTTGAACTCTTATTATCTTTTTTCAGGATTTCGGAATTGGTTTCAGTTACAGCCATCCCGCAATTACCTCCGATACAATATCAAAAAACGAACAGTTAATTATAACATTATCCTGTCCGTCTTTCAATGCACCCTGTAATATCAAGCCGGTCTGGAAGGCGCGCCCATCTCCTTTAACTGCTTTTTGCGCTCATACATCATATGATCCGCACGTTCAAATACATCACGGAGCCGGTCATCGCTTTCCTCCAATACGGAATATCCTATAGCGATCACTACTTCCTTTGTTTTGATATTCTCTTCCACTTTGCTGTTAAACACGGCCATCGTCTCCTCCATGGTATCAAAGCCCTTTTCCTGAAGGATAACCACGAACTCATCTCCGCCTATCCTGAATACCGCGCCGTGAGTAAAGTGTTCGCACAGCATTTTGCTGGCATCTTTTATAAGCTTGTCGCCGGCAGCGTGCCCCTGCGTATCATTTACCAGCTTAAGCCCGTTAACATCGCAGACAATGATCGCCAGCTTCTTTATCTCGTTATTCTTTATTTTTTTATTAAGTTCCGTTTCATTATAGGAATATGCATGCTTGTTCCTTATACCCGTCAGGGAATCAGTATTGGCCATGTTATGGAAGTGCCTGCTGTTTTCCCTCT